>JBDTIR010000201.1:0-3344 GCA_039936275.1 Isosphaeraceae bacterium
CTGGTGGTCCTGAACCACCACAGGATCAACATTCCGCCAGGAGACTCGGAACATGTCGTCACCGAGTCGTTGACCCTGCCGGCCGACGTCAAACTGTACGGCGTCTTTCCGCACATGCACTTGATCGGCCGGAGCATGTCGCTGGTCGCCAACCTGCCCGACGGCACGTCCCGCCCCTTGATCAACATCAGCGACTGGGACTTCCAGTGGCAGTTCTACTACCGATACGCCTCGCCGGTGCTCCTGCCTGCCGGCACCAAGCTGGAAGGGCGCTGGACGTTCGACAACTCGGAGGACAATCTCGCCAATCCCAGCCATCCTCCCCAGCGCGTCACCTTCGGCGAGCAAACCACCCACGAGATGGCCATCATCATCATGGACGTCGTGCCTGTCCGTTCCAAGGACGATGGCAAATAGTTGTATGTTATGTTGGTCTTCCCTGGAACATGAAAAACACGCGGTTAACGGATTCCGAAAAAAACCCGGTGTCAGATCAGAAAAAAACCCGGTGTCAAGAAAAAAACCCGGTGTCAGATCATGTTTCGACAGATAATCGGGGAGGAAACATGAACTGACACCGGGTTTTCTACGTTTGTTCACGCCTTGTCCTGATTTTCGCGCCTTTTGGTTTACCTAAACCATGAGAGCGACTTTGGCTTGAAGGGGAACGGGAATCCGATCCCGTGGATGAGCGTCCCGAGGCATGAGTTCCGCAAACGCTTGATCGGCAAGACCATTGTGGCTTAGATTAATGCCATTCGAGCCGACACCGGATTTTCTCCGCCGACGTTCCGCTCGTTTTTTGAGGATGACCCATGAGAACGCTCCGAACGATGGTTGCGGCGTGGTCGGGCTTGCTGGGGACTTTGGCCGTGGGAGGGGCGTTGAGGGCTGAGGAGCCGCCGAGGCCGAACGTGGTGGTGATCTTGGCCGACGACATGGGGTGGGGGGACGTCGGCTGGCACGGGTCGGAAATCAAGACGCCGAACCTGGACCGCTTGGCGGCATCGGGGGCGAAGCTGGAGCAGTTCTATGTGCAACCGGTCTGCTCGCCGACCCGCGCGGCCTTCATGACGGGACGGTATCCCATGCGCCACGGGCTTCAGGTCGGAGTGGTCAAGCCCTGGGCCCAGTACGGTCTGCCACTGACCGAGCGGACGCTGCCGCAGACGCTCAGGGACGCGGGGTATGAGACGGCCATCACCGGCAAATGGCACCTCGGCCACTTCCGCCCTGAATACCTGCCGACCCGGCGCGGCTTCGACCACCAGTATGGACATTACAACGGCGCGCTCGACTACAACACGCACATCCGCGACGGCGGTTTTGACTGGCACCGCGACGACAAGGTGAACCATGACGAGGGCTACAGCACGCACCTGGTCGCTCGCGAGGCGTCTCGGTTGATCGCCGAGCACGACCCTGCGAAACCGCTGTTCTTGTACGTCCCGTTCAACGCCGTCCACTCGCCGCACCAGGTGCCTGAGCGTTACAAAGAGCCGTACGCCGCCCTCGCCGAGCCCCGACGGACCTACGCGGGAATGCTGGCGGCGCTTGACGAGGCGGTGGGCCAGATCGCCTCGGCCGTCGAGACCAAGGGGATCGGCGCGAACACGTTGATCCTGTTTTCAAGCGACAACGGCGGTCCCAGACCCGGCGTCGTCACCAGCAACGGCCCGCTCCGTGGACAGAAGGGGACGCTCTACGAAGGCGGCGTACGGGTCGCCGCGTTCGCCAACTGGCCTGGCCAGATCAAGCCGGGGACGGTCGTGAACGCCCCGCTGCACATCGTCGATTGGTATCCGACAATCGCGAAGCTCGCCGGCGCTCCCGCCCAACAGACGCCGCCGCTCGACGGCCGCGACGCCTGGCCGGCGATCACGGAAGGCGCAGCGTCTCCCCATGACGCGATCCTCCTGAACGCCGCGCCCGACCAAGGCGCGATCCGCGTCGGCGACTGGAAACTCGTCTTCCACTCCAAGCCCAAAGGGGCCGCCACCAAGAAAGCCGCGCGGAAGAAGGCCAGGCGCGTCGAACCGGTCGAGTTGTTCCAGATCAGCGACGACCCCAACGAGACGACCAACCTCGCCGCCGACCACCCCGAAAAGGTCGCTGAATTGCGCGCCCGCTACGACGCCCTCGCCGCCCGGGCCGTCCCCCCCAAGAGCGCGCCCAAACCCCCGGATTTCAAGAGCCCTCGCATCTGGGGAGAGTCAGACTAAATTCGTTTCTGGTCGCTGGGACGCCTTTCGAACGGCGTGAAGGCCCAAAGCTGTTGGACATTCCGGAAACATGAACTGCTCAGAAAATACGACAACTGTCAAAGTCGCAACTCAAGTTAAGGCCGGTATTTTCATGAGTTCGGGTGCCGCCAGAATGGCGGCATGTCGGCTGACACCGGGTTTTCCCCCGGGTTTTCCCTTTTTCCCTCCTGCGACGGGTGGCCGCGATTGCTCGGTGACTCGACCAAGAGGTAGGATTGAAGGTGGGCCGTGCCGAAGGGCCGCGGATCTTCGGCGTCTTGATCAGGGGCCTGACATGTCGAGTGTCATCGACGAACAGACGATCCTTGACTCCTTACGGCAGGTCCCCGCGAACCGCTGGGGCGAGGTTCTGCGCTTCCTCGACGAGCTGACTGATGCAGGGCCTGCGATCCGCACCGGGGCCGACCTCAGCCAGTCGGGGTTGGTCGGGTCGTGGACCGATCGGGAGGACCTCGGTCGTACTCGGGAGTTCGCCGGCTCCTTGCGGAGGCAGGCCGAGACCCGCCGAGGGGCGGACGATGCTGCTGGATACTGACGTCATGGTGGATGTCTTGCGGGGGCATCCGCCCGCCGTGGCCTGGCTGACCGGGTTGGGCGACGTCGCGATCGGCTTGCCCGGGTTGGTGGCCATGGAGTTGTTGCAAGGTTGTCGGAGCCTGGCCGAACAGCAACGATTGGAGAAGCAACTCCTGCGGTTCGCCCTGCACTGGCCCACCCGGGCCGACTGCCAGCGGGCATTCCGAGATTTCGCGACCTATCGGCTCAGCCATGGCTTGGGCTTGCTCGACGCATTGATCGGTCAAACCACGGTGGGGGTCGGTGACGCGCTGGCGACCTTCAACGTCAAACACTACGCGATCATCACCGGGTTGAGCACCGTCCAGCCGTACTGAGGGCCGGGCCTGATCTCGCGACGGGTGGCCGGGGTTCGGTCACCTTTGAGGTTCGGCACTCCCCGGGTTTTCCCTGAAGGCCCAAGGCCGTTGGACAGGAGCCCGCATGGGTTGAAGAAAACCTGGTGCCAGATCATGTTTCGGCAGAAACCAGGACGGAAACATGAACTGACACCGGGTTTTCGCC
>JBDTIR010000202.1:0-3495 GCA_039936275.1 Isosphaeraceae bacterium
GGCACCGACCACGTCCGCTGTCAGGTCCAGGTTGATCGCGGTGCCTGGATCATCGGCGACGTAAACGAACCGCAAGCCGCCCAGGTCGAGCTGACCGCTGATCGTCGCGGTCCCCCCGCCTGCGTTAATCATGACGTCGCCGCCCAGGGTGAGCGTACCCGTTCCGGTCGCGACCGAGCCGCCGGTCATGTTCAAACCGCCGATCGCATCGGAATAACCGTTCAGATCGAGCAGGCCCGTACTGTTGATCGTCAACGTCGAGACGTCGGCAATCTGGTCGTCGCCCAGGGCTCGCACCAGGTCGGTCCCCGAGCCGTCGCCGATGGTCAGGTCGCCTGGAATCGCCGGGACGCCTTGTTTCGCCAGGACCAGGGTTCCGCTCGCAACCACCGTGGTCCCTGAATAGGCATTGGCCACCGAGCCGGTCAACGACAAGTTGCCGCCGCCCGAGAGATTCAAGCCACCCGCCCCGGACAAGACCCCGCTCAGGTCGAGCGTGCCTCCAGGGGCCACCACGACCGAGCCGCCGCCAAGCGTCATGTCGATGGCATTCAACGACGATCCAGAATGATACGTGGAATTCAAAGAATCGCTCAGCGTCAAGGGGTTGCCCCCCAGGGTATAGCCCGCGCCACTGATCGTGATCGCCTGGAATTGTGTGCCGGCCGGGAAGTTGTTGCTGGAAACCAGCCGCGCCGCGCCGCTCGGGAAGACCAGGGCGTCGCCCGCCTTGGGGGCCTGGCCTCCGCTCCAGTTGGCGGCGTTGGTCCAGGCGCTGTCCGAGGCACCGGTCCAGACCAGAGCCGACGGCCCCGGAATCGTCGACGGCGTGATCCGGACCTCCATCGCTTCGATCCGGGGCCGCAGCCCTCGTCCACGCCCCCTGGTCCGACCGTCCCGCCCCGGTCTCGCCAATCCCACGAAATCCCCCACCCGAAAACGCCGATGCGCCATCGTCCTTGCCCTCACTTTGGAGTTTCTCTTTGGTCGAGACAGAGCGACCGATGCCCATTTCTTCGGATCGTTCAATGATCCCGCGCGCCGCGCCCCACTTTTGCGCCTCGCCATCCAGGCGGCCCGCCGCCGGATTTGAACCGCTTCAAAGGGATGCTACCCCCTGAACCTAGAACGTCGATTTGATCCAGGCAACCAAGCGAGTCGCCTTGCTCGCAAAGTACGCCCGGCCAACCCTCAACCGACGTCCGATAAACTCGAAGTTTGCTCACATCTTCAAAGGTAAGTGAGCATAACGGGCGAACATCGCCCGAATCATGGATCAACCTTCGATCCCAAAGAAGCCAGACCGGAAATTAGACCGTCGATCGGTCGAGAACCCGCACTTGGGCGTGTGCGGTCCTGCTGCTCAAGGCCGAGCGGACCATGAGGAGTTCGCCGATGTTCTCCAGGGTCAGCAGGCCGACGGGCTCGCCACGATCGACAACCTGAAGGCAGTGGCCTTCGCTTTCTCGAAGCCGGGCAACGGCGGGAACGAGCATCGAATCGGCCTCGACAACCCCAAGTTCCGGATGAAGGAAGTCGGCCACTCTGGCTGAGCCGCCAGCTTTAGACAGTCCGTTCAAGAGCGCGCCCCGGGTCAGGAGCCCTGCGGGACGGCCGTCGCTGAGGACGGGAAAGTCAGGTTGCGAGCCTGCCAGAAGCAGGTCCGCGGCCTGGGAGAGCGTGTCCGACGGGTCCAGGGTCTGATAGTCGGTAAGCATCGCGTCGCGCACCCGGGCGCCGCGCAGCATCATGCGTTCCTCCACCTGCGTCGCCTCAGCCCCCGCCCCGATCCAGACAAACAGGGCGATCAGCAAGAGCACAGGATTACCCGAGGCCAGACCCAGGAAGCCAAAGAGCACAGCCATGAACTGACCGATCCAGGCCGCGATCCGGGTCGCCCTGGCGTATTCCAGCCGCATGGCCAGCAAGGCGCGCAGCACCCGCCCGCCATCCATCGGAAACGCCGGCAAGAGGTTGAACAGCAAGATGAAGATATTGACCAGCAGCAGCTTGGGGAAGAACCCCATCTGAATCAACGCTTGCGGGTTTTCGGGGTCCACAGGCAAGCGGACGCCCACCGCGAGCAACACGAATGCGATGACCAGAGTGACCGCCGGCCCTGCCAGGGCCACCACCAACTCCTCGGCGGGTTTCTCCGGAATCCTCTGAAGCCTGGCAACGCCACCGATCGGCAGCAAGGTAATGTCGGACGTGGGCACGCCATAGCGCCTGGCAGCTAGGGCGTGCCCCAGTTCGTGGAGTACGACGCAGCCGAACAAGGCCAGCACAAACACTACCGCCTCGACAATCGCCGCGAGATCATGTCCAGCCATCGTCTGGCCGTACACGATCCAGGCGATCAGGATCAAAAACGTCCAGTGAATATAGATCGGGATGCCCGCGATTCGGCCAATTTTCCAGGACCATGACATACGAAGCTCCCGTAATCAAAACCGGTTCCGACTTGTCTTGGCGCGCCGGTCTCAATTCGACACATCAGCCGCCGCGACCTCGTCCCTCACGAACCTTTTTTTTCAGAGCAATTCCGATGCCTTCGCTCTCAAAAGCAAGAGGCCACGCGCCCAACGGTTCAAAACCGACATTTCCGTAGAAGCGGTCAGTCAAGCCGAGCCGAGCCGAGCCGGAACAAGTCATCCGGGTATCGCCGGGGAAGTTCCGCGTGATTGCACTCGGGAGAACCTCCCGATAAACTGGTCCTGGCCGCACGCCGTCACGCCCGCCAATCCGGGGGATGCCTGAGCGGCGATGTTTCGGTGGATGCCCCGCATGCAGACGCCGTCAGAATCCTCCAACGTTCGAAAAACTGGTCGGTGATCTCGCGGGGGCCTAGTCACGACGGATCAATATTCAACATCGGCTGGTCGATCAAGTCTTGAACGAGGAACAGGTCGTCAAAGTCTTGCGGCTCTGGACCCATGACGAATAAATCCGTCGATCGGATGAGATTGCCGGTTCCGGGTGGAGAGCGGCCGGATCGGTCGCGGCCGGTTTTGACCTCGCAGCCGGGACAGCCAATCCGCATTTTTCTGGAAAAGGGTGATAACTCGGTTCGAGGCTGGCGAGAGTGCAACAAGGAAAGCAAAAAAATCGCCAAGGGTCGGGCCGGTGTCCGTCGCAAACTGCGGGGGACGCAAGTGCTTCGAGGCGGTTTTCAGGCAAAACCGTGTTCGCTCCGGGTCTCAACGCCAAACGAGGATCAACCCCAATGTCCACCAGCACCGCAAGACGACTCGCCAACCAACGCAACGCTCAGAAGTCCACCGGACCCAAAACCGAGGCCGGCAAGATTGCCTCGCGACTCAATTCGCTCACCCACGGCATGCGCAGTGAGCACGGCCTCGTGCCGCCACATCTTACCGAGGCCGTCGCCAAACATAGCAAAATGTTGACCGACGCCTATCATCCTTCGACCGATAACCAAGCCTGGCTGCTCGAACAGGTCGCCGACGCTGCCGCCAGGCTTGATTATTGCCA
>JBDTIR010000203.1:0-3306 GCA_039936275.1 Isosphaeraceae bacterium
TCGGTCTTTCTTTGCCCTTCGGATTTCAACCGGATGCCGTCGCGAGCCTGGGGACAGAACAATTACCGCTCATGCAACGGCGGCAGTTGGTCTGGCCGAGAAGGCAACGGCATGTTCGGTCAATCGACCCGAATCAGCCCGGGAGACATCCGCGACGGCCTCTCGTCCACCGCCGCGATTTGCGAGCGCATCCGAGGGCACGACGATTTCCAGAATTATGACGCCGACGCCGACCTGTTCCGGCTTGCCGCCCCCTGGACCGAAGACTCGTTCCGGGCCTGGTGCGCCGACCTGTCCGACGCCGAGGCCGCGACCCTGGAACGAAACTACGCAACGTCGAACTCAGGGATGAACTGGCTGGAAGGCAACATGACCTGGACCCGATATAATCACGTCTTGCCTCCAGGAAAAAAGACCTGCGTCAACGGCTTGACCTGGAACGGGGTCGCCATGACGGCCAACAGCCGCCATCGCGGCGGCGTGAACCTCTTGCTCGGCGACGGTTCCACCCGGTTCGTCAAGACTTCCGTCGATCCCAAGGTCTGGCAAGCCCTCGGCACCATCGCCGGCGGTGAGGCCGTGGCCGGTGATGCGTTTTGAACCAAGGCGGGACGGGAAAAGTTTTTGCATCGTGGAAACGCCTAGCTCTTGAGAATTCTGGCAAGTGCTATTTGTTCAGGCCGATTTTCTGGTAGCATGAATGTGATGCCCGGCCCCGACGGCGAGTCTACGGAACGTTTTCATTTGATAGTGAGAAAGGCTGGTGAGTTTCGCTATTTATGCATCGAGAACGCAGGCAGAGGAGTGAGCATTTGAGGACCATTTACATAGTCGAATCGTGATTTGAATTGATGGGCAAACATCAAAAAATTTTAACAGCAATCCTTCAGGGAAACTCGGACGCAAATATCGGGTTTGCGGACCTCTGCGGACTGCTTAATCGCCTGGGATTCGAAGAACACATCCGTTCGAGTCATCATATTTTTAGGCGAGAAGGCGTGAAGGAAATGCTCAACCTGCAGCAAGACGGGAATAAGGCGAAAACCTATCAGGTCCGGCAAGTACGGGACGTTCTACTTAAGTACAATTTGGATCAAGATCTATGAATTATAAATACGGAATCGTGATCTATTGGAGTGAAGCTGATCAGGTCTGCGTCGCCGAAGTCCCGGAGTTGCCGGGTTGCATGGCGCATGGGGATGATCCCCGGGCTGCAGTTGCGAGCGTTCTTGAAGCCGTCGCGCTCTGGATTGAAACTGCCAAAGTCCATGGCGACGTGGTTCCCGAGCCCAAGAAGCGGCGGTTGATCTTCGCCTGAAACGGCGATCGCGGCGCAGGGTCACCTGGGAATCCTGGCGAGCGGGAAGGGCCTGGACCCGGTCTCTTGAAGGGTGGTTCCAGGGGTGGGGGCCAAGGGAGTGGCGCCGCCGGCGCGGAGGGTGTTTTCTTGCCGGGCGAACCGGGCGGCCAGGACGGGCATGGTTTCGTCGGCGAACCGGCGGAGTTCCTCGGTGGTGACGACCTGGTTCTGGTCAAAGTCGGCGTTGGCGGGCTCGGGATTGGACGGAAGTTTAAGCTTGGGATCGCCCAGACCCCAGAGCAGGACGTGAGTCAGCAAGCCGTGCTGGAGGTCCTTGACTTCAATGGCTAGCTCGTCGCGTCGGGAAGCCAGAAGGTACGAGGTTCGAGCGCGTTGAGCGCCGTCGTCAACCTTTTCGGCGAAGCGTTCTTCGATCCGACGGACGGCGGGGTCATTGGCCGCGGCGGCGGCTCGGCAGGCGTCAATGATGATCAGGCGGTTCTGGGCCTGAAGCCTGGCAATGTATTTATAGATCGCCGGGTAGGGCAGGGCGGTCTTCGTGTCGGCCATCGGCATGACGGCGGCGGGCGCGACGCCTCGAAGGCCGAGGGTGGACGTCGCCCCTTTGGGGAAGGGGAATGAGTCAAGCAGCAGGCAGAAGCCGGTTTCTCGAGGGCTGGTGCGCAGGATGTCGGCGTGACCGGCGAGAAAGAGGACGACGGTGTCCTCGGGCTTGACCTCACGGCGAAGGCGTCCGAGTTCGCGTTCGACGTTAGGCCAGGTGACGTCGGCGTTGGTCAGGACGGCCACGCTTCCTTGGCCGGGCTGGATGTCGGCGCCATGTTCGCCGAGCCAGGCGGCGATCGCGTTCGCGTCGGAATCCGCATAGGCCAATGGGTTCCGCTGATACTGACTGACGCCGAGGGCGAGAACGTGCAAGTGGCCGGGAATTTCCTCACCGTCAAAGCGGACAACCACCTCATTGGAGCGGCCGTCGAACGTGGTGGCGTCGCCTCGGCCGCCCATGACGTAGAACCGATTGAGCCCTTTGCGAAGCTGGACCTTGGCGGCAAGGTGGGTCGGATCAAGCGAGTGCAAGTCCTGCCCAGCCTGCACCGGCAGATCGTTCTGATAAAGGCGCAAGTTCGCCACGTCGGGAGCGTCAAGCGCGATAGAGAGGGTCAAGTCACGGTCAATGGTAACGCTGGGCGGGCGGTCAATCGCGAGGTTTGGCGGCGGGGTCGCGACCCGAAACGCCGAGACGGCGAGGGGCCTGCGCCCCTGGCGGAGTTCGTCGGTCAGGCGGAAGACGCGGAGACGGTCGCGAAACTGGTCAAGCGGGAGGACCTCGCGATCCTTCAGCCAGGTGATCCGTCGCTCAGCCCCCGGGGAGCTGTCAAACTGGCCGTCAGGGGTGTAAGCGACCCAGTCGGACGAGTCTGGCAAGGCGACCAAGGTTCCCAAAGGTTGGCCGTCGGTCAAACTCCAGATCCGGACCTCGGCGTCGTCGCCGCCACTGGCAAAGCGCTGGCCGTCCGGCCAGACTGTGAGCGTGTTGACTTGTTCATGATGCGGCGGGTTGAGCCGTTCGACCCTGGGCCGCTCCTCGTTGGTTTTCCAGGTCGAGAGCGTTTTGTCACGTCCCGAGGCGATCAGGCGAGAGCCGTCAGGGATGAAGGCGAGCGTCAAGACGGCGTCGCCGCGCCCCTTGGGCTTCAAGACGGTCGGCTTCGAAGCGTCCTTGCCGATCCGCCAGAGCAGGACGCGGCCGTCAAGGTGTCCGGTCGCCAGACGATGGGGGTCGTGCGGATCAAACCGGGCGGTGGTGATCGCCTCGTCGCCGTCGCGCAGGGTTAAGCTTGGCTCGGCGATGGGTTTGGCCGCGTTAAGGTCCCAGATCCGGTCAACTGCAATGACGGATCACGCTCGAGCAGATGTGCAGCCTTGCCGCCCGGTGCGGCACAGTCATCAAGCACTCGCGCGCAGGGGACGGGCGACAGCTTGCG
>JBDTIR010000204.1:0-7781 GCA_039936275.1 Isosphaeraceae bacterium
GGCGCGCGATCACCCTGGGACGTTGAAGGGTTCGCCTACTACTTCATGGAACAGTTGCAGGCCGTGCGTTCAGGCCCCTGGAAGCTCGACCTGCCGTTGGAGCAAAAATACACAACCCTCGGTCGCAAGACCGCCCCGGCGCAGCTCGCGCTCCACGACGTCCGCCACGATCCTGGTGAAACTCGGGAAGTCTCCGCGGAGCATCCCGAGGTGGTCGCCCGCCTGCTCAAACTCGCCGAGAACATTCGCGGGGAACTCGGCGACATGGATCAGACGGCTCTTGGTCAACGTCCGGCGGGCCTGGTCGAGCAACCCACCCCGAGGACCCTTTTGAAGAAGTAACACCGTCGCGACCAGGAAACGGGTCAAGACGGCAGCAAAGGGACAAACCGACGGAACCTGGTCGTCAAGGCGTCGGCCACCGCCTCGGGCTCGGCGAAGAGACCGTCGGGGCCTTGCGCGAGCGCCATTGCCATCGCCTCCTGACCCAGATTCACGCGAAATAAGGCCAAAGGAACCGCGCGCAGTCGCGATCGGCGTCCGAGCGCCTTCTGCACGGCCGTATCGTCATCGGGCTGGATCGGTTCCGGACTCAGCACCAAGGCCGTCAAGCCGATCGACAGCGCCTTCCAGGGCGGAAACCGATCATTGGCAGCCATCGAGAGCCGGCGCAAGAGGATGCGGTATCCTTCATCCGTCAGGCCGACGTCGACCGGCTGCCGGACGATTGCCACCACGCTCAAAGCCCGACCGACGACCGGCATCCAGCTTAATCGAACAGGTCTGGTGTAATAGCGGAGGACGTCCAGAAGCGGTTGTTGATAGGAGTCGCCTCCCGTGACCACCGCGCCGAGGGTCGAGAGTACGGGATCGAGAATTTCAAAGAGATCGTCTTCGGTCATCGGAGTCGCCCCTGGCACTCAGTCATTGGTCGTCGTAGGATAATCGCTCGGCATCCTCGGGTGCCAACACGCCCCAAGCGGGCCGAGCTTAGCTTAATCCGAGGAGCCCTGCCTCCCAATGGCCCCCGACCCCAGCCAAGCGGCCGAAGCGTCGCGAGTCAGTCTGGCCATCATCACGCACCCTGGCCAGGCCAATGCGTTCGGCACCATCCACGGCGGCGTCGTGCTTCGCCTGGCCGATGAGTGCGGGGCCATCGCCGCCTTGCGGCATGCGGGGTCCAAAGGAATCACCACCGCCGCGATTGACTCGATGACCTTTCTCGGCCCAATCCTGGTCGGTGAGCGGGTTGAGCTGATCGCCGAGGTTACCTACGTCGGCCGCACGTCGATCGAGGCCCGCATTGAGGTTCACGCCGAACCGTTGACCAGGGGCGGTCGGCGCAAGGTCGGCGTCGGCTATGGCTTGTACGTCGCGCTCGATGAATCAGGCAAACCCTGCCCCGTCCCTCCGTTACGGTCGGAGACCGAGGCCGACGTTCGCCGCGACCAGGCCGCCCGGGCACGCCAAGCCGTCCGCCTGGCTCGCCGCGACGAAGCTCGCCGCGAACCTGTTTGATTGTGACGCCGCTCGTCTCTCGACCGCAATCCCGCCTTACCTTTCCTTCTCTTGACTCTGGAGTCGCTTGATGTTCGCCAACCTCCGGTTTGCTCGACCTCAATGGATCGGCCTGGCCCTGACGGCCCTCGCCGTCAGTCCGGCCCTGGCCGCGGACGCCCCCCGAGTGACCCTCAAAGGGAGCGGGGCCGACGCCAGCCAGGTCCCCGTCATCGCCGAAGTCCCCTCGACCATCGCCCCGGGGGTCTACACGCTCAAGCCTGTCGGGGACGGCAAGGCCTTGCCGGCCGATGTCTTCCAGGACGGCGGCAAGACCTACCTCGGCCTGATCGTCGATCAGCTCAAAGGGGGCGAGTCCCGCGCCTTCACGCTTCAAGACGTTCCGAAACCGACGACGACGCCTGCCGTCGACCTGAAGCCCAAGGGGTCGAACGTCCACGTCTCACTCAACGGCCAGCCGTTCACCGAATACCGGACCGACCTCGGCGACAAGCCGGTCCTCTATCCTGTCAATGGTCCCACCGGGGCCCCAATCACCCGTGCCTATCCGATGGAACAGGTCGAAGGGGAAACCAAAGACCATCCTCATCAACGCTCTTTTTGGTTTACTTATGGCAACATCAATGGATTTGACTTCTGGGCCTCTGATCCGCTCAACAAGCCCAATCCCAAGTTCGGCACAACCAAGGAAACGTCCAAGGCCCTGGTCAAAAGCGGCGCGGTCGTCGGCCTGCTCCGGACGACGGACGATTGGCTCGGTCACGACGGCGAACGAGTCTGCACCGATGAGCGGATCTTGAAGTTCTACCAGGCGGGCGCGAACCGGATCATTGACGTGGATGTGACCCTCAAGGCGACTAACGGCCCCGTCGTCTTCGGCGACACGAAAGAGGGAATGTTCGGCCTGCGGGTCGCCTCGTCCATGGACGTCAAGCGCAAGCAAGGCGGCAAGATCACCAACGCCGAAGGCGTGACCGACGTCGCCGCCTGGGGCAAGACGTCCCCCTGGGTCGATTACACCGGGCCGGTCGAAGGCAAGACCGTCGGGATTGCCATCTTGAACCACCCGGACAGCTTCCGATACCCCACCGCCTGGCATGTCCGCGATTACGGTCTCTTCGCCGCCAATCCCTTTGGCTGGCATGATTTCGGTCTTGGGAAATCAGGTGAATATACCTTACCCAAAGGGGAATCGATCACCTTCCATTATCGGGTGATCTTCCACCCCGGAGACACCGCGTCGAGCAACATCCCCGCCGCGTTTGCCGCTTACGCCACTCCGCCCAAAGTTATGGTTGAGACGGATTAACCCGATCGGTCAAATCGAAGTAACCCTGGTTAAAAAACACACGGCCCACCCCTTTTGGATGACTCCAAAAGAGGCGGGCCGTGAGTATGGAAAAACCGACGCTGGGACCCTTGGGACGGCCGATTCAGTCTCTCAGGCCGCATCCTGCGCCCGAAAATCGATCAAGAATTCATCATGAACTCCCGCGTTCCAGAGCATCCAAGCGTCGGAATCGTTCAGCTTAAAAAGGCAGACACAGGCATAGGCCCCCGGTCCACGACAATGTGGACGACGCAACACCGCGAACGGATCAATCAAGTCGCGAGAGACTGCGGAATCGAAACCGGAGAAAGTCAAATGAACCACTGCGGGGCCTGCACACAGGCGTTGCCGGTCGACCCCTTGGATCGCGGTCGTTGAAGACCGCGCGTCCGTCTCGAACACAGAGGATACCAGACGCGGCGGAAAAGTCCATATTAAAATATCGAGCCCGCTCAAGAAAGCGGTAATCGCGGCCGATTGAACGCCAGATAAGTCCGACGGCTGACCAGGCCGTCGAGCTCTTGATCGTGCGGTTCGACCGGCAAGGACTCGACCCACTGGGGTTCGAGGAGCAAGGCCCAGCGGGGGGTTTCGGGGCGAAGTTTTACCAGAAGACGGTCGTAATGGCCGGCGCCTCGGCCCAGGCGGTAGCCGAGTCGGTCAAAGGCGAGGCCGGGGGCGAGCACCCAATCGATCTGCCCGGGTTCCAGCTCGGGCAAGCTCAGGCGCGGCTCAAGGATTCCGAGCGTCCCGGGCTCCAGGTCGGCCTCCAGGTCGTTGACCACGTACAACCGCAACCGGTGGGCCTCGCGATCGACCCGAGGCAGGGCCAGTCGATGCCCCGCCTTCAAGGCGGCCTCTAGCATCCCCTTGGTCCCGATCTCCTCGGGGAACGCCGAGACGTAGAGCAAGACGGTCTTCGATCCGACGAATCCGGGCAGTTCCGGCAACCGCGCGGTCAGTTCTCGTTCCTGGCTGATTCGATCGTCGGGGTCCATCGCCAAAATTCGTTCAACCATGGCCCGGCGCAGGGCCCGTTTCTCCGTCCGAACACTCATGGATCGGGTTCCTTCGCGGACAAAATGGGATCGGCCCGCTCCCGCCAATGGTTGACGAGAGGCGGGCCGATAAGACCTCCACCGCAATGCCGTCCGGGGTGATTTTGAGAACCCGCAGTGAAAAAGTGGGGGCCTGAGACCTACTGGCCAAGGGCCGAGAGGTCAAGGCGTTGGCCCCCAACGGGTTTTTGTTGGTTCGCCAAAATGGACACCCTTACGCGAACATGGCAGAGGCCGCGCCCGGCCGAAGCCGGGCACGCCCCAATGGTAATCTTACGTCCCCCAGGCATCAAGGGTTCGTCGGCAATGTGGGAACAATGAGTTTTCGGATTCCTCGTATTTGAGGACGTCACGGGTACGCCGGCGGTTCCTTTTGGCGGAATTGTGGCGAACTTTGAGTCCAGGAAAAGCCAAACCCGAGGTTCAGGACGCCGTGGCTTCACGCAACCGGCGGATCTGGTCGCGGAGGCGGGCGGCCTCTTCGAACTGTTCGCGAGCGACGGCCAGATTCAACTGTTCTTCAAGACGCTCGACCGGCCCTTTGGTCCGTTCGCGGTCGATCTGACGACGCCAGCGGCGCAGGAAGCCGAGTTCCTGGCACTGGCCTTCCTGATCCTCCTGGTCGTAGTCGCTCAGGAACGCGAGGACGCCCTCAATGCCTTCATCAATGAGCTTCAGGACGGTACGATGGTCGCCGCGCGCCAGGGCCTGGAGGCCGAGGGCGCGGGTGTGCATCATGAGTACGTAGGGGCGGTATTGATCAAACTGGACCTTGTCGCGTTGCCTGGTGGCGTGCGTCACGACAAAGGCGAAGAGCCGGAGGTTACGCCCGGTATCCTGAGCGACGAGGTCGAACCGTTCGAGGTGGAACAGGGCGAGGTAGCGGTGGTAATACTGAACCCCCTCGCGCATCAAGTCCAGGCAGTCGGTCGGTTCGAGCGCGAAGGGGCCGAGGCCCGCCTCGGGCTGATCGCGGCGGTGCTCGTGATATTCGAGCAGTGACTCGAAGCCGTGGGGGCGCTGACCGTCCGGACGGCCGTTGAGTTCCATCTGGAGCAGGCCCAGATCGACTCTGGTCTGGAGTTTCTCCCGGCCGTCGTCGCCAGGGATAATCCGGACCTGAATCTCGTTCGGGTCGTGATCCCAACCGCCCAGGATCGGGGTGATGTCCTTGCTCAAGCCGTCCGCCCCTCGTAGCAACCCGGGTTCCATTGGGAGGTCTAACGTCATCCAGTGTAAGCAAGTCGGCCGCCAACAACAATGCCCGGCGCCGCGTCCCTTTTGTGAATCGAGGGCGGCGCGGCGTCGGGTCGGTTGCGTCGGAGGCGAGCCCGGCTTTGGTTTGGCGTTTAGTTAGGTTAAAGTTCGTTACCGTCGTGGATCATCGGTTCGAGTTCCTTGGTGTTCCGTTCGACGGCGAGGACGATGGTCCGTTCCTCGACGCCGTCCGGGCTGGCGGCGGTGGCCGGGATGATCTGTCGGGCGTCTGGCAGGCTGAACCGGACGGTGAACGTGCCATCGTCGCGCAGAGGGACCGGCTCGCCGCCGAGGCAGACACGGGCGTTTGGTTCGGTCGTGCCATAGACGATCAGCTCGGCGTCGATTTCAAAATGGAAGCCTCGCCCCGGCAGGGCGAGAGCGCCGGTCATCAGGCTCTGAAGCGAGAGCGTCTGCATGGGTCGACCTAGCCGCTCTTCGAGAAGTTCACGCAAGGGGTCGGACGGGCCGTCGTAGGAGCCGCCGGACTGATGGTAAATTCGTTGGGCGTCTTGCTGAACGCTAGCCCAATTCTGGTCGAGCGTCTCAGAGACGCCGGCCTTGGGCATCACGACGACGTTGGACCGAGCCAGAATGAAGAACTTGCCCCGTTGCGAGAGATATCCGATATCGACCCGGTAAGACCGGGGCGGGTCGGTCACGTCAATATACCAGTTATTCACGCCGCCGTGAATGGGGATGTCTCGGATGTGCTGCTCACTCGCGGTGGTCGTATCTTCCGTGGTCACATCCATCAGGCGCAAGATCGGTCTGGCGGCGTGCCAGTCTTGCCCCAGTGCGGCCTGGGCCCTGCCGAGCGTAGCGCGGCTGAGTTCCCAGTAGGTGTGCAGCCAGTAGGGATCGCGGACCATGGTAATGATCCGATCCTTGACGTGGTCGTGCCCCAGAGTTCTGGGCCGTGATGGCAACATTGCCATGGTCCGCTCCTTGACCGGCACAACCGGTCGTCGCGGGGGCGAGGCGGTGACGGCCGCGCGTTTAGCCGCCGTCGTCGTTTCGCTCCCACCGTTACGTGAGGACGGATCGACCGGCCCCAATGCGCGGATCAATTGATCCTTGCGCATCGCGTGCCAACCGGTAATCCCTTGGTCCTTGGCCATCCGCGCCAGAACCTTCTTATTGCAGTCCTTGAGGGCTTCGACGGTCATGCGGGGCCACTCCGTCTGAACCCACGCCAAAGCAATTCGACGCGGGTCGTACAAGGAACGCGTGGCTCATCCGTGAGGGGTCGATCCGGTATGCTCCTTGCCTTCCGGACTGTACACGATCCGCCGCCCCCCGTGCGAGGCCATGACTCATGCTCCCTTGGTTCCCCAACGCGACAAATCACCGAAACATTGAGAGCGGTCAACCGGCATGGTTCTCGAAGAACATGTCAGAGCCCGCCCACTCTTGTTTGCCAATAGACTGAACGCGTCAGGAATGAAAGCATGCGCAGTTCCCGCTGTGAAACGACCGAATCATCTTGCTGGATCTCAATGAAACGTACCAACTAGCTTGCTAGGTAATACCAAACGCCAGGCCGACTGTCAACGGAAATTCCCAAGAAAGTGTCCGACCACGGACAGTTCACGCCAACCGTTACAATCACCCGCGCGCCAGTGAACCATCCATCAAGCCAACCAAACCGGGACGCAGCGAGACTGCTGTCGAGGTCGTCGCGATCCTGGAGACCATGATCAATCGCTGACTTCGTGAAAAATTTCTCAAAGCAGGTGGTGGGTGGTTGACAATGGACCCTGACGGAGGGTAAAACGGCGATCCGTTGCGGAGCCTGATTGCACATGGCGCCGTTCATAGGTTCCGCAACCGTTCCGGATCGTCCACGTTTTAATCGAAACATCGAATTCAGGAGCGAGAGCTACCTCGGTCAGGAATCGGCAACCGAAACCAAATGCGGACGGTCCCAAACGACGTGACGACCCCAGAACCACGCTCTCCCTTGTCGGCCGGATTGCAATGGGCCTCGCGAATCACCTCGTTAGGCCTGATGTTCGCCTTACCGACCCTGGCCGGTGTTTACATCGATCGCCAGTTCGGTTCAAGTCCGGTCGGTACATTGGTCGGGGCGGTGGTCGGGTTCGTGACCGGAATGGTTCAGTTGTTACAAATTGCCCGCAGCGGACAAAACCCAAAGCCGACGCCGGGCCCTGACTGTCGGGGACCGAAAAACGGAGCGCCGATCGACCCCCCTGACGCCGCGCCCCTTTGAGACCGAAATCTGCCATGGCCGCGCATGACCACAATCCGCTCAGCCACGTCATTGATCACTACACCCTTGAGATTCCGGGGATTGGTCGTGAGATCCACCTACCGGAGCCACTCTCGCGGTTCATGGTCATGGAGGTTTTCGCCGCGATTCTGGTCGCTCTCATCATCATCCCTTTGGCCCGCCACGTGGCCAGGAACAAGGTGACGCGCGGGCCGTTCTTGAACATGTTTGAAGCCGTGATTCTGTTCATCCGAGACGGCATTGCCCGCCCCGCGATTGACGGCGGCGGTGATTCGCACGCCGGTGGGCATGGACATGGCCGCACCTCGGACACCTTCATGCCGTTCCTCTGGACCATGTTCTTTTTCATCCTCTTCTGTAATCT
>JBDTIR010000205.1:0-5402 GCA_039936275.1 Isosphaeraceae bacterium
ATCTGGTCATTGATGGCGACCACGTAGCCGGCTCAGACCTGGGCGTGCCCGAAACAGTCTCACAAGGTCTTACCGCCCGCGCCTATCTTTACACCGATCGGCCCGCTTACCGTCCAGGCCAGTCGGTCGAGCTGCGCGGCGTGGTGCGCGAGGTCGTCAAAGGGCAGTACGCCAACGTGCCGAAAGCGACCTATCGGCTTGAAGTTACCGACAGCCGAGGTCGTTCGTTCGTCGCCAAGGTGATCACTCTTTCCGACTTCGGCACCTTTCACGAATCCTTGACGGTTGACGACGGAGCCCCCGTTGGCACCTACCGCGTCCGGGTCTACCAGCCTGGCAAGAGCGAGTTCACCGGGCAATTCGAGGTCCAGGCGTACAAGCTCGAAAAGGTCGCGCTCAAGATCGACCTGCCCAAGACGGTCTACTTCCGTGGCGAGACGATCGAAGGCGACGTGATCGCCACCTACCAGTACGGCACCCCCCTGGCCGGCCGCCCGATCTTCGTTGGCCTGCCCGACGGCCGCACGCTTCAAGGGACGACCGACGCATCGGGCAAGTACCACATCTCAATGGAAACCACCGGCTTTGCCGAAGAGCAAGCCCTGCGCCTGGTGGCGCAACTGCCGCAAGACAACGTCGCCACCGCCGCGACTGTGATGCTCGCCGTCCGGGCCTTCTCGATCGAGACCCATGCCAGCCGCGACGTCTATCTTGACGGCGAATCATTCCGGGTCGAGGTGAAAACCGACGACGCCCAAGGGGAGCCTACCGGGCAACCTTTGAGCGCCAAGGTACTCAAGCAGGTCGAGGTCGCGGGCCGGACCACCGAGCGGGAGGTTGAAACCCTTGAGGTCAAGACCGACTCGAAGACCGGCAAAGGCTCGATCACCCTCAAGATTGATGACGCCGACGGCGGCCGTTACATCGTCAGGCTCGCCGGCACCGATAGGTTCGGCAACCCCGTGGTCCAGGACCTGCCGTTGACGATCTCCGGCAAGAAGGACGAGACGAAGCTGCGGATTCTGGCCGATCGCCAGGAATTCAAGGTCGGCGAAGAGGCCGCCGTCCGACTCCACAACCGTGATGGAGCCAGCACCGCGCTCTTGACCTGGGAGTCCGACCGGATCTTGTCCTACAAGGTCGTCTCCATCAAGGAAGGAGACAACCCGCTCTCCTGGACGGTCGATGGAGCCCAGTTCCCCAACTTCACCCTGACCGCCGCCCGCATGGCCGAGACCCGGTTCGACGAGGCCCGGCTCGACGTCAAGGTCACGCGCGATCTCCAGGTGTCCATCACCCCGACCAAGGACGCCGTCGGGCCTGGTGACGACGTTGAGGTGGAAGTGACCACCCGCGATCAGCTTGGCCAGCCGGTCGCCGCTGAGCTGTCAATGGCCCTGGTGGACGAGGCCCTCTTGCGTCTCTTCCAGGACAACCAGCCGCCGATCGGCCAGTTCTTCTATGACCAGGAGCGCACCGGGGCCTTCGCCACCGAATCCACCAACACATTCCGCTATGAACCAACCAGCATCCCCGTTCCCGAAGCGGTCGCCGAGGAAGACGCCAAGCAGGCGTTGATTCAACTGGGCGAACGTGACAAGGATGCCGCTAACTTCGGGGGCGTCACCGAGACGGCCCCGTCGGCCCTGGCCGTCATTTCGGCCGACTCATTTGGAGCGCTACCCGCGCCCTCGGCAGGCATGCCGGCCGAGGAGAAAAGTCAATCACAGCTTCTCAGTGATTCCGTCTCCGACTTACGCAGCGGGATGATGGGCGGTATGGGCGGCGGCATGGGAGCAATGAGCGGACCCAGGGCTGCTGGAAGGCCCGAACGCGAGAGTCTGGCCAGGAAGAGGTCCGGTCCCCAGTTGTTCGGGCGGCAACTCGCGGAGAATGGCGCGGTGGCGTTGGGCAAATCCGAACTTGCGTTGCCAAGGGCACCCAGCGAACTCGACTTCCAGGACGAACTCTCTTATGCGTTCCGAGCCAGGAGGACCTTGGGGGTCGATGCCGTCCAGACCCCTCGTCAGTCGTTCATCGAAACCGCCTACTGGAACCCGAGCGTCGTCACCGGCAAGGACGGCAAGGCCCGCGTCACGTTCAAGGCACCGACGGCCCTGTCTCGGTATCGGTTTACCTCGCGAGGCGTCACCGGGGCGGACACCCTGGCAGGCCAGGCGACAGCCGAGTTACGGGTGCGGAAAGACTTCTTCGTGGACCTGAAGGTGCCCAGCGTCTTGACTCAGGGGGACAAACCACGGTTCTCGGCCCAGTTGCACCACGGCGGCGACGGGCAAGGAGACGCCACGCTCCGGCTGGCGATCTATGCGGGCGGACGCGATCAGGTCATTCCCAAGACCATACCGATCAAGGGGGCTGGCGTTGAAGAGGTGCTCTTTGATCCGTTTGAAGTCCCTGACGGCGACGTCGTCCGTCTGGAACTCAAGGCCAGCCTTGGCGATCAGAGCGATACCCTGGTCGTCGAGGTGCCGATCCGTTCCTGGGGCGTGCAGGCGTTCGCCTCAAGCTCAGGGACGGCGTCCGACGACGTGACCAGCTTTCTCGCCCTGCCCAGCGGTCGAGAATATGAGAACCCCGAGATGCAAATCGTGCTCTCGCCAACCCTGCGGCGGATGCTGGTCGAGCTGGCCCTGGGACGAGACGCTTACCCCCTGGATCGCAAGATCATTGATTGCTTCCCGATCCCGCCGGACACTCTGGCCGACCGCGCTTCAGACCTCCTGGCAGCCGTTTCGGCGCTCGGCTACCTGCGGAACGTCGGCGGGGCCGATGCTCCGGAAGCGACCCGGTTGAGCGACCGCGTCCGGTCCCTAGCGGCGGAACTGGTCACGCGCCAGAACGATGACGGCGGCTGGCCCTGGACCAAAGGGGGCAGCAACCCCGACGCCTCGGCCCGAGCCACCTGGGCCCTGGCCGCCGCCTCGCCCCTGGGCCTGGTTCCCAGTATACAGGCACTCGATAAGGCCGTGACCTATCTGACGGGTGAATTTCCCAAGGTGGAATCCTCAGACCACGACACCCGCGCCGCGATCCTTCACGCCTTGGCCACCCGCCACAGGGCAACCTTCGAACAGGCCAACGCCCTGAACCGGCTCCGTCAAGGACTGTCCGACATCGCGTTGGCCTATCTGGCCCTGACCTTCCACGAACTCGACCGCAAAGGCCTCGGCGGCGAGGTGCTCGACGTGCTCGGCCCGAAGTCCAAGACCGAGTCGGCCGGTCCCAGTCTGCCGCCTCGACGCTACTGGGAAGGGAAGAGCCCGCACCCCTTCCATCGCGGCCCTGCCGAAGCCACCGCCCTGGCCGCCCTGGCCTATGCCCAACTCCGCCCCGAATCCTCGGAACTGAACGGGGCCGTCGCCTGGCTCTTGGCCCACCGCGTCGGCAACGGCTGGCAGCCCCACAAGACCAAGGGGCCGGCGCTCGCGGCGCTCGCCTCCTATTACGGCAAGGCGAAAGGGGCCGAAGACCGCTACCGCCTGGTCGTCACGGTCAATGACGAAACCGTCTCAACGATTGAGGTCGTCGGCTCGACCGAAGGGACCAGCCTGCGCGTGCCGACCCGCGCCTTGAAGGCCGGCGGCAAGAACCGCGTTCACTTCGGCATCGAAGGGCGTGGCACGTTTGGTTATGCCATCACCTTGACCGGATTCACCCGGAATTTCGAGCCCGATCAGACCCCGGCCAACCGGCCGTTTGTCATCCAGCGGCGGGTTTACCGACCGGCCGAGCCCGAGCTTGACGGCAAAACCTTGCCCAGCGGCTTCGGCGTGGCGGTCAATCCCACCCACTTCGAGAACACCATCTCTCAGCTTCCCCAAGGGGGCCGGGCTCGCGTCGCCATTGACGCCTACCGCGTCCAGCGTGCGGGCCAGCCCGCCTGGGAACGTGACTTCCTGGTCCTTGAGGAACACCTTCCCGCCGGGTCCACCCTGGTCGATGGCTCGATCCAGTCGCCTGCCAGCCATCACGAACTGGTCGATGGAGTCCTGACCCTCTACTTCGCCCCTGACCAGTGGCCATCCTGCACCTATGAGGTCTTCGGCTACCTACCCGGCGACTACCGAGCCCTTCCCGCTCGACTCCGCAGCGCCTATGAGCCCGGCCGGCTCCATCTGGGCAATGTCGGCTCGCTCAAGGTCTTGCCCCCCGGCGAACAGTCCACCGACCCCTACAAACCCACGCCCGATGAACTCTACGCCCGTGGCAAAGGCTTGTTTGACGCCGACCGGCTCACTGAGGCCGCCTCTGCTTTGGAAGCACTCTGGTCAGCCTACACCCTGCGCGACGACGTGGCCAAGGACGCCGCGAGGATGCTTCTTGTCATCCACATTAAAAAATACGAACCGCGCAAAGTTGTGCAGTATTTTGAGATTCTCAAAGAGAAAGCACCTGAGCTAGTCATCCCGTTCGATCAGATCCGGGTGATCGGCAAAGCCTACGCGGACATTGGCGAGCATGAGCGGGCTTATCTCGTCTGGAGGGCGACGGCCGAGGCCAGTTACCTTGAAGACGCCCGTGTTGGCGAGGTCTTGCGGCAACGGGGCAAGACGCTCGAAGGGGTGGCCTTTTTGCTTGACCTATGGCGCGAATATCCAGGCACGGCGTCGATCGAGGCCGACTTCTTCGGACTCTCGCAAGTCCTCGCCAGTCTGGCGACCAGGGCAGTCAACGACCCTGGCTTGCGCCGAGAACTGCTTGACGCTGGAGTCAGCCGCGACGACCTGTTGACGCAAGAGGTCCGCCTGATTCAGGCGTTCCTCACGCTCTCCCCGAAGAGTCCCTTGGCCGACGAGGCGAGTCTCGCCCTGACCGGGGCCTTCTTGGAGCGCGAGGACTATGAATCGGTCGTCACTCTGTCCAAGAGGTTCGCCGGGCTCTATCCCAAGAGCACGTTCCTTGACAGCTTTCAGTATTCCGAAGCCCTTGGCCTGTTCCACCTTGGCCAGTACGACCGGGCCATCAACGTGGCTGAGGCCATCGCCAAGGCGACCTACAAGGACGCCAGCGGCGTCGATCAGCCGAGCCCGAACAAGTGGCAGGCGCTCTATATCCTGGGCCAGATTTACGACGCTCGCCGACGCCCTTCCCAGGCCGTGGCCTATTACAAGCGCGTGGCCGACCGCTTCACCGACGCCGCTGACGCCGTGCGCGATCTGACACGCAAGGCCCTGACCTTGCCCGAAGTTTCGGTCCTGCGTCCGACCGAGACCCCCAAACCGGGCGGTGTCGGTCTGCGGTCGATGCCGTTTGAACAGGCGGTCGCCCCCTTGAACACGGCGAAATCAAAGGTCGAGCTTGCGTATCGCAACATCGCCGAGGCCGACGTCAAGGTTTACCCGGTTGACCTGATGCGGCTCTATCTGGCCCGCCGCAGCCTC
>JBDTIR010000206.1:0-2755 GCA_039936275.1 Isosphaeraceae bacterium
CAAACCGGCGGCATCGCCTGACGCGACGGGTCTCGGAACGCTTCGCATCACCGCTTAACGCAAGCGAATCAGAAGCGTCAACGCCACAGCATAGAGGCCAAGCCGGAAGAAGTTCGCCAGGAACCGATGGTTGCTCAGTCGGTCCGCCGCCAATTCCCGCTTCAATTCCTTGTTGTACTGCTCAACGGCTGGTCGCAAGAGGTCGTTGCTGAAGGGTTGTAGTCATGAATTCATGGCGTGATGAATGCGTATGAGAACTCCAGTTCCCGGCAGACGTCGTACATCTTCTACACGCCGAAGCTGCTCTCGCCCCGGATATGGATCCGCACGTCGGGCCTGACAGCCCGCGACCGTGCCTCCAGATCCCCAGGTCGTCGTTCAACCCCCAAGGCCGAGGGACCCTCTGGCGCAGAGGGAAGGGCCGCCGGGGGCAAGCGACCGGTGTCGGCGGCAAGTCTACCTGTCCTGCGGTAACCCGTCGGCGGTGCTCACCAGAGCGAGCACCGCCAGCCGGACGTGGGCCGGCAGAGCAGACCAGGCGCGGACGACCCGCTCCAAATCGAGGTCCGGCTCGGGTCCAGGGCGAAGCTCCGGGCAAAGCCGGGCGTGCCCCTGGCCGTTTGGGGACGGCTCGACAGCCTCCAGAAGCCTCTGCGACGATTCCGGCCCGGTACCCGAGGGGTTGATAGGGCTGGTCTCGAAAACCGGTATAGGTGCAAGCCTACCGTGAGTTCGAATCTCACTTCCTCCGCTTGTTTTCATAGTTTTAATGGGAATTGGCTTGAACCGGACCGGGAACGGCGTTCCGGGCGGTTTGGCCTTACGAGTCTGGTAATTCCGAGGCTGATTCCTGGCTCAAGCGGCCGTCGTGTTCCCTCCAGTTTTGCCAGAGTCGGGCCGCCTCGGGATGATGCTGACGCAGCCAATACGTCGCCTCGTTGAGACGGGCGTTGCGGTCGGGCTGCTTGCTGTCGAGCGCCGAGGCCAGTAAGCGGGCCAGGTCGCGATTCAGCCCTGGTTCTTTGGTCGATTGGATCAAGGCTGTTTTCGCGTCGTCATTTCCTGAAACCGCCAGGGTGTACGTGGCCCAAAGGGCGATAACCGGGTCGGAATGGCGACGGAGTTCAGCGATCGGTTTGTCAGGCACGACAGACCCTTCGCCAGCCGCGTAGGCCAGGGGGCGCAGCAAGAGCAAGCGGAGCCAGTCTGGCCAGCCTTCACTCCGGGAGACGGCTAGGGCATGGGCGCGACGATCAGACCGGATCGCCCTGGAGGTGAGCGACTCGGCCAGAAGGTAGCGGGCGAGGTCCGGCGGGGTCCTGCTGAGGCAGAGGTCAAGCCGCTGGCGCTGAGTCAGGCGAGGATCGCGGCTCAGGGTGTAGGCGCTTTGGATTCGGTCGGCGTCGGGGCGGCCCGGATCGTTCACAACATAGATCAAGGTAAAGACGTCGCGCAACGACCAGACCCCGTAGCCAAACCGAGCGATCAAGGCGATCAGAACCACCAGGCCGGCGATACCCAGGTAAAGCAGGCCGCCGTACTTCTGCGCCGCTGACCTTCGTGGAAAGTCGGGGGTGACGATGGGTAAGCTGGGACCGGTCGGAGGCATGGAGTGAATTGTCCGTTTACGAACAGCGAATTCGGCGCGGGCTCGGTTGCATCGATTTCCTCAAAGAGTCTAACAAATCAGGCCGCCCGAAGGGACATTCGCGCCAGGGTATCGGGCGCGGTACGCTGGTCGGCATGAAGCTCAAGCGACAGCCAGAGGATTTCCAGGTCGAGGAGTTGCCCACGATCACGGGCGGCGATCGGGGCCGGTTCCTCTTTTACCGACTGACCAAGCGCGGCCTGGGCACGATCGAGGCCCTAGAGGCGATCCGGCGACGCTGGAACCTGGCCGCGGCGCAGATCCATCACGGCGGCCTGAAGGACAGGCATGCTCTGACGATCCAGTATTTGACGATCCTCAACGGACCAGACCGCGCACTCCGCGAGACCGGGTTTGAACTCGAACCCCTGGGCCGCTTGCCGCACCCTTATGGACCGCAAAACTTCCGGGGGAACCGCTTCGGCCTGGTGCTGCGCGACCTTGGGGCCGAGGCCGCCATAAATGCCGAGCGCGCGGCCGGCCAACTGGAGCAAGACGGCCTGCCCAACTACTTCGACGACCAGCGCTTCGGCTCGGTCGGCTTCGACGGCGGCTTCATCGCCGAGGCCTGGCTCAAAGGAGACCATGAGCGCGCCCTCTGCCTGGCAATCGCCGAGGCGAACCCGCACGATCGGCCCGACACTCGCGACGAAAAGGCGATCCTCCGCGAACTCTGGGGCCAATGGACCGAGGCCAAGGCGGCTTTGGGAAAGTCGCACGCTCGCAGCCTCGTCACCTATCTGGTGGACCATCCGACTGACTTCCGGGGTGCGTTCGCAAGGGTTCGCAGAGACCTGCGCTCGATCTACTTCTCAGCCTATCAAAGCCATCTCTGGAACCTGCTTCTAGCCCGCCTGATCGAGACGACCACCCGCCCCGATCAACGGGTGCCGATCGATTTCCGGGTCGCCACGATGCCCCTTCACCGCAACCTCGACCCCGACCAGGCCGCAACCTTGAAATCGTGGCGGCTTCCTCTGCCCGCCTCGCGCACCCCCTTGCCTGAAGGCCCCGCGCGTGACCTGGCACTCGAAGTCATGAGCGAACTCGGACTTACCTGGGAGAGTTTACGGGTCAAACACCTTAAAGACGTCTTCTTCTCGAAAG
>JBDTIR010000207.1:0-2240 GCA_039936275.1 Isosphaeraceae bacterium
TGTCGCCGTCAATGACGGCGTAGGCGGCGCGCGGGTTGCCGTCGCGAGGCTGGCCAACGCTGCCAGGGTTGAGCACCGTCACCCCGCCGGCCGTCAGGCTGAATTGCATATGTGTGTGACCAACGCATACGATGTCGGCCTCGGTGTTCTGGACCCGCTTGGACCAGGTTTCCACGTCCTTCATCAAGTATTCGTCCAGCGGATCGCGCGGGGTGGCGTGGACCAGAAGGAACCGCTTGCCGTCCAGCGTCACCCGTTGGGTCAACGGCAATTGCAAGAGCCATCGCCGTTCGTCGGGGTCGAGCGCCTCCCACTGCGACGGCCGGCTGCAACGAGTCAAGTATCGATAACCACGCTCGCCGGTTACAGGCACCCCTTGCGCCACCCCATGATCATGGTTGCCCCGGATCGCATGGTCCGCATGCTCCATCGCCCAGCGCACGCAGGCCGCTGGATCAGGCCCGTAGTCCACCAGGTCTCCCAGGCACAGGCAGACGTCATGCGGCTCGTCGATCGCCGCCAGAGCCGGCCAGTTCGCATGAATGTCTGAAACAATCAGGATTTTCATGAAGCCACATAGATTCAAAAACGATAAATGATTATGTGATTATATATATTATTGCTCGGACTGAACCGCCCTGTTCGGGCGGAATCAGCTCACATAAATTCATGTCAACCATTACGGATTCAGCCAGCGGTCATACCAGAGCTGGAACATCAGCAAGGTCCAGAGCGGTTTGCGATGGTCGCGCACGCCGTCTCGATGTTCCCGGATCCGGCGGGCCACCTCAACGGGCTGGAAGAGTCCTTGCCGGGCGAGGCGGTCAGGGCCGAGCAGGTCGTCAAGCAGGTCCGAGAGCGGTCCGCGAAGCCAGCGGGCGACCGGAATCCCAAATCCTTTCTTGGGTCGATCGAGGATCGTTGTCGGCAGCCTACCCGCCGCAGCCCGTTTGAGCAACCGTTTGGTCCGTCCCTTGGCAAACTTATACCTTGACGGCAATCCTTGGATCATGTCTACCAGGGCCGAGTCAAGAAACGGCGCTCGTACTTCCAGCCCGCAGGCCATGCTGGCGCGGTCCACCTTGGTAAGGATGTCTTCGGGCAAGTACGTGTCTTGATACAGGGCCAACGATCGGGCCAACGGATCGCTGCCAAAGAGCAAAGCTCCTGCGCGCTGGAGGTGCTCGGCTTCGACGTCGATCACCGGCGGCTCGACCAGCAAAGCGGCCACTTCCTCGCCAGAAAACGACCCGAGCCAACGTTGATGGGCCAGGGGCAAGGGTTCGCCGGCCCCTCGAAGAAACTGTTTGAGCTTGAAGTCGAGGCTGAAGTTGCCGTGCTCAACCGGCAAGCGGCCCACCGCCGCTCCGGTCAGTCGACGCGCGACCCTTGGCAAGCGTCGGAAGACCCCCGCTACGCGCTCGGCGGCGAAGGTCGGATAGCCCGCCAAAAGCTCATCGGCCCCGTCGCCGCCGAGGACAACCTTGACGTGCTCTCGGGCGAACCGGCTCAAGAGATGCGTGGGCAAGATCGACGCATCGCCAAACGGCTCGTCGAGCCAGCCGGCCGCCTCGGGCAAAAGGTCCAGGACAGTCTTGACGGTGAATATTCGTTCATGATGATCGGTGCCTAGCGAATCCGCAAGGGCGCGGGCGTGCCGGCTCTCGTCAAAGCTCGGGTCGTCGAAGCCGATCGAAAAGGTGTGAATACCTTGCGCCGGTTCCAGTTCGGCGAGGCAGGCCGCCACGCTCGACGAATCAATCCCTCCGGACAGGAAGACCCCAAGGGGGACGTCCGATCGACGATGCCGGCCGACCGCCTCGCGCAGTCCGGTCCAGAGCCGTTCGGCCGCTTCGTCAAAGCCGGGGGGGTCTGACAAAACGGGTGTCGGGCGTTCGAAGTTCGTCAAGGTCGTCCGTCCGTCCTTCCAGATCAAGGTATGAGACCTGGGGAGTTTGCGGAGGCCGAGCCAGATCGAGCCGGGGGCGGGGACGTACTCATAAAAGAGGTAACGCGCCAGGGCGTCGGGGTCGAGCCGGCGAGCGACGTCCGGATGGGCCAGTACCGCTTTCGGCTCCGAGCCGAAGACCAGGGTTCCGCCGGCTGTCTGGGCGTAAAACAAGGGCTTCTGCCCCATCCGGTCGCGAGCCAGGACCAGGCGTCGCCGTCGGGCGTCCCAGAGGGCCAGGGCGAACATGCCGTTAAGCTCGCGGACAAACTCAGGCCCATGTTCCTCATAG
>JBDTIR010000208.1:0-4698 GCA_039936275.1 Isosphaeraceae bacterium
GAAGCCCGAAGGGTAAGTGAGGGGCACCTTTTCGGGTTTCGAAGCCCGAAGCCCGAAGCCCGAAGACCGAAGACCGAAGCGTAAGCGAGGGGCATCTTTTCGGGCTTCGAAACCCGAAGCCCGAAGCCCGAAGACCGAAGCCCGAAGCCCGAAGCCCGAAGCCCGAAGCGTAAGCGAGGGGCATCTTTTCGGGCTTCGAAACCCGAAGCGTGAGCGAGGAGCACCATTCTGCCCACTGCGCCAAAAGGACCCACCTGCCATTTTGGCAGTCTTGTAGGGCGTGGGAAACACGCCGACTTCCACTCCCGGATGGCGGGCTTCTCACGTCCTTACCAGAGGAAAATCGTGGTCCAAAGGTGGCGAGACGTTGACTCTCGGTCCTACAATCCCGCAGTCTGGAGCGTTGGCGACCATTGACCTTGGTTCGACGAGATCAATAAGAATGATGACCAACGACGCTCTTTCCCCGATTTTCGACCGCCTGATTGACCAGGTGGTCGTGATTGATATGAAGTCACCGTATGTCTGCCTCGGCCAGCTCGTGGGGGGCGACGCGACCTTCCTGGAGCTTGTCGATGCCGACCTGCACGACTTTCGAGACAGCGCGGCAAGCCGGGAAGTTTACGTCTACGATTCGGTTCGCCTTGGGATTCGTCGGAATCGGGCCCGCGTCCTGATCGCTCGTTCCGAAGTAGTCGGCCTGACTCTGTTCGCGGAGATTGTGGAGAGTTGATCCTCGGCATGCCGAGTGCGGGGCGATCCTTTGATAAACTGAGGCGGCGAACGAATGACTGACTGATGTGGAACGCGCGCTTTTGCTGGTAACGCTCGACGAAGCCAAGGTCTCGAATCCGGATCGTCCTTCGGGATGAGCCCCTTTTTTTTATTTCTCCTTCGAGGTCTCGCCTGCCATGACGCTCAAAAAATCACGATGGTTGCTCACTGTTCCGTTGATCCTGGGTGCCTCGCTGGCCTCGGGTTCAGAAATCAAAGATCGTGCCGGTCTGTTCAGTGAAGGGGCCGTCCGCCAGGCGAAGGCAGACCTGGACCGCCTGGAACAGGCGACCAAGGTGACGACCCTGATCGAGACGGTCGATTCGCTCAACGGCAAGACCATCGCCAACGCCTCAATGGAGCGCGCTCAAGCGTCGGGAATCAACGGGATTTACGTCCTGATCTCCAAGGCGGAGCA
Source organism: Isosphaeraceae bacterium (assembly GCA_039936275.1). Classification (GTDB taxonomy): domain Bacteria; phylum Planctomycetota; class Planctomycetia; order Isosphaerales; family Isosphaeraceae; genus JBDTIR01. The sequence goes on from JBDTIR010000208.1 coordinate 1,193, forward strand.
CAAGCTTGAAGCCCGAGACTCCAAGAGGTTCCTGGGCGAGCCTGGCCGTCGATCGATCGTCGATGCCTTTACGACCGGCTTCAAGGCTGGCAAATTTGACGACGGTCTGGCTCAAGGGGTCCAGGCGATCGAGAGCGCGGTGGCCGATTCGGGCGGCTTGTCGCGTGGCGGCGGGGCGGCGGTTCCTCCCGGGCCGGTGCGGGGCAGGGGGCGGGCCATGCCCGGGCGCGTGCCCCCAGGGGGTGGATCGTCGGGCTTGGGCATCCTGGTGATGATCGGGGTGGTCATCCTCGCCGTCCTGATCGGCATGCGCTTGCTGGGCAGACTCTTCGGCGGTGGCCAAGGTCGTCAGGCCGGTCCTCCTCAAATGGGGGGTCGCGGCTACGGTGCACCAGGGTACGGCGCACCAGGGTACGGCGGCGGTGGTGGTCGTGGCGGCGGGTTCTTCTCCGGCCTGCTCGGCGGCCTTGGCGGCGCGGTGGCTGGGAACTGGCTCTATGACCAGTTCGGCAATCGCCATTCTGGAGGTACTCCCACCGACTCCGGCGGTCTCCAGAGCGGCGATCCTGGCAGCGGCGGCGGAGACTGGGGCGGCACGTCCGGAGACTGGGGCGGTGGCGATGCTGGCGGCGGCGGTGATTGGGGCGGTGGCGATGCCGGCGGCGGCGGAGACTGGGGGGGTGGCGGCGGAGACGGCGGAAGCTGGTGAACGTGCTCTGGACCTGGCCGTCGTTGGTAACGAATCCGTTAACGGTGCGGTTCACGCGCCGTTAACGGATAATTAATATCGTGTTATTTTAATTCTTTGATCTTGACGTTCTTGTACCAGGAATCCATGCCGTGGTCCTGGAACCCCAGGTATCCAGGTCGGTTGAAATCCTTGATCGAGACCTTGGAGAACTTGTGCTTGGAGCCGTCGGGGCGGATGCCGGGCTTGTCGAACTCGTCGAGGTTGATGGCCGAAACGTCCTCGCCGTTCAGGGCAACCTTGATGTGTGGCCCTTTGGCGGTGATCGTCATGTGGTTCCACTCACCGGCGGCCTTCTGGGCGTTGAGCCGGGTGGCGACCAGGTCGTAGAACGCCCCGGGGTCATGAAATCCGGTGCCGTTGGTGTCGTCGATGGCGATTTCCAGGCCGGTGTTGACCGGGTCCTTGGGATCTCCGACGCGAATGAAGACGCCCGAGTTGCACCCTTTGGAGATCTTGTAATCAAAGTCCAGAACGAAGTCGCCGAACTTCTTGTCATACATGACGATGTATCCGCCTGACTTGTGCGGATTCAGGCCGTCGTCCTGAAGGTTCGCCGCGGGCACAGGCTTGCCATGGTTCGTCACCCAGCCGTCCTTGCTCTTGCCGTCAAAGAGGGTCGTGAATTCCTCGGCGGCCAGCGCGACCGCCGCCGATGTCACGACCAGGCCGATCAGCCCCGCCTTGGTCCATCCTCGCAACCGCAACATGGTTCGTGTCTCCGCAGGCTTGTTGAGATTGGTTCGAAACGCAAAAGTCGTCCGAGACGATAACAGACCCAAGGGGCCGTTACCAATTCCCTTTCCAAAAGGTCGCCAGGACTGCCTCCCCACCCCGGGTCTGATCCAAAAAGGGCTTTGACCGATGTTCGACCAAACTCCTCTCCGCCGCGAGAGACTGGCTGAAACGCTCCCTGGCGATGACGTTGAGGCCATGCTCGTCTCGTCGGTCACGAACGTCGGCTACCTGACCGGGTTCACCGGCGATTCTTCGGCCCTCCTGGTTCAGAACGACCGGGCGATCCTCATTTCCGACGGCCGTTACACGACCCAGCTTGACCAGGAATGCCCCGACGTCGAGGCACATATCAGGCCGGTCGGACAGCCGCTGATGGAGGGGATCGCTGAGGTCGTCGGCCGCCTGGGCCTGCGCCGGTTGGCGTTCGAATCGCCGGTGTTGACCGTGGCTGAGTTCGAGACCCTGAACGATGCCTTGCCAACGGTCCAATGGCACGGACTGACCGGCCGGGTCGAAACCTTGCGACTCATCAAGGACGAATCGGAGATCGAGGCGATCCGGGCGGCAGTCGATTACGCCGAACGAGCCTTCACCATGCTTCGGTCCGGCCTGCGCCTGGACGAGACCGAGAAGGACGCGACCGACCTGCTCGAAGGGTATCTCCGCCGCTGCGGTGCCGAGTCGTCCAGCTTTCCGCCGATCGTGGCCGTCGGCTCCCATGCCGCCTTGCCCCATTACCGAGGCACGGCCGGGACCCGCCTTGGCGACGACGATTTCGTCTTGATTGACTGGGGCGCCGACGGCGGTCCTTACAAAAGTGACTTGACGAGGGTCGTGGTCACAGGTAAGGTCACTGCGAAGTTCGCGGAAATCTACCGCGCTGTCCTGACCGCGCAAGCCCTTGGGATTGCCGCGATTCGGCCCGGCGTCAAGGCCTGTGACGTGGACGCTGAAGCCCGAGCCTCACTTGAGGACGCGGGTTTCGGCTCGCTCTTTTCCCACGGTCTGGGTCACGGCGTTGGCCGAGAGATCCACGAAGCCCCCTTACTGCGCAAAGGTTGCGACATTGTGCTCCAGCCGGGTATGATCGTCACGGTCGAGCCCGGGGTCTACCTGCCTGACTGGGGCGGCGTGCGGATCGAGGACGACGTGCTAGTGACCCCCGACGGCTGCGAGGTCTTGACCCGCGTCCCCAAAACACTCGACGCGATCCGCATGTGGTAAACGGGCCCAGTCCCGACCCCATCTTGCTGGAGCCCCCGGAGAAGTGGCATGCCGGAAGAGCCGACCGAGCCGATCGACGAGAGCCCTGACCTTCGTACGATCCGCCAACTGGTCCGCCTGATGCAACGGTACGACCTGACCGCCATCGACCTGGGTGAAGGCCCTGGAACGATTCGCCTCCGCCGCCGAGGGGCCGCCCCCCTCGCCGGCCCTGCTCCTGCACCCGCTCCGGTCCTGATGCCGGCGGTCTCAACAGCCCCAAGCCCGGCCCCGCTCAAAGTACCCGCCGGACTGGCGATCGAGAGCCCGATGGTTGGTACCTATTTCTCCGCCAGCGCCCCGGACGCACCGCCGTTCGTTTCGGTCGGCACCTCCGTCCGCGCCGATACCACCATCTGCGTCATCGAAGCCATGAAAGTCTTCACCGACATTCCCGCCGGCCTCGCCGGCACCATCACCGAGGTTCTGGTCAAGAACGGCCAGGCGGTCGAGTTCGGCCAGCCCCTGTTCCGCGTCGATCCGGCCTGAATGGGGGCAAAATCAACCGTGCCGATGTTCCAGCGTATCCTGATCGCCAACCGTGGCGAGATCGCCCTGCGTATCATTCGTGCCTGCAAGGAGTTGGGGGTCGAAGCCGTCGTCGTCTATTCCGAGGCCGACCGCAACGCCCCCTACCTTGACCTGGCCGACCGAGCCATCTGCATCGGTAAAGCGACAAGCGCCGATAGCTACCTCAACCGGAACCGAATCATCGCCGCCGCCGAAATCGCCGAGGTCCAGGCGATCCACCCTGGCT
>JBDTIR010000209.1:0-2619 GCA_039936275.1 Isosphaeraceae bacterium
CGTACGCCGGACGCCCGAGCCTGCTGTACGAAGCCAAGCGGCTGTCGGCGGAGCTCGGCGTGCGTGTCCTGCTCAAGCGCGAAGATCTCAACCACACCGGCGCGCACAAGATCAACAACGTTCTCGGCCAGACGCTGCTCACCAAACGGATGGGCAAGACCCGCGTCATCGCCGAGACCGGCGCCGGTCAGCACGGCGTGGCCACCGCCACCGCCTGCGCCCTGACCGGCCTGGAATGCACCGTCTACATGGGCGAGGAAGACATCCGCCGCCAGAAGCTCAACGTCTTCAATATGCGCACCCTGGGCGCGACCGTCATTCCCGTCACGACCGGCTCGCGCACCCTGCGAGACGCCACCAACGAGGCCATGCGGGACTGGATGGGATCGTCGAAGCAGACGCATTACACCATCGGCAGCGTCGTCGGCCCGCACCCCTTCCCGATGATCGTCCGGGACTTCCAGGCGATCATCGGCCGAGAGACCCGCCAGCAGTGCCTCGACCGACTCAACCGCCTGCCAGACGCCCTGGTCGCCTGCGTCGGCGGCGGCTCGAACGCCGCTGGAATGTTTTATGCGTTCGTCCCCGATGAGTCGGTCGTCTTGATCGGCGCAGAGGCCGGCGGGCTCGGTTCCACCTTGGGCCAGCACGCCGCCAGCTTGACTCAGGGGCAGCCCGGCGTGCTCCACGGTAGTTTCAGCTACGTCTTGCAAGACCTCGACGGCCAGACCAGCAACGTCCACTCGATCTCCGCGGGGCTCGACTATCCAGGGGTCGGCCCCGAACACAGCTACTGGAAAGACCTCGGCCGCGCCCGCTATGAGAGCGTCACCGACGCCGAGGCCCTGGAAGCCTATCAGACCTTGGCCAAACACGAAGGAATCTTGCCCGCCCTGGAGTCGAGCCACGCCGTCGCCCAGGCCCTCAAGGAAGCCCCAAAGCTGGGCGCGGGCAAGGTCCTCGTCGTCTGCCTCTCCGGCAGGGGCGACAAGGACGCCTACGTGGTTGCCCGCCTGCGAGGCGAGCCGATGGATTGACCAAGGTCGGTGCCAGAATCGACAGCCGGGGGCGGCTGTCCCACATTCGATGATCTGGCCCAGCCGCCCTCGGTTGGTCGGCTGGAATCGGTGGACGCGCCCGGTCCTCCCTTGCATCGCGCCGAGCTTCGGAAAACACTGGTGAGGTCCGCGAGGGTCGTCGCGACCTGCGCCCGTGCCCCGTCCAGCCTGGAGAGACCTCCTCCCATGAGCCGATTCAGAGTCACCGCAATCGTCCTTGGCGGCCTCCTGGCCGTCGTCCCCGGCATTGGGCGGCAGGCGACCGCCGCCGAGTCTGAGGAGGCAGGGTTCGTCCCCCTCTTTGACGGCAAATCGTTCGACGGCTGGAAGAAAGTCGGCGGCGGGGCGACCTACCGGATCGAGAACGGCGAGATCGTCGGCGAGGTTGGCCCGGGGCCCAACACATTCCTGCGCACCGAGAAAACCTACGGGGACTTCATCCTCAAGGTGGACGCCAAGCTTGACGTGGCGAGCAACTCGGGCATCCAGTTCCGCAGCCATCAGAAGGACGGCAACGGCCGGGTCTTCGGCTACCAGTGCGAGATTGACCCCTCGCCGCGCGCCTGGACCGCCGGCATCTACGACGAAGGCCGCCGAGGCTGGCTCTACCCGCTCAACGGCCACCCCGAAGCGCAGAAGGCGTTCCGCCTGACTGACTGGAACTCGTTCGTCATTGAGGCCCGAGGCCCCTGGATCCGCACCTGGCTCAACGGCGTCCCCTGCGCCGACCTGATCGACACGGCCGACCTTGACGGCCTCATCGCCCTGCAAGTTCACGCCGCCAAAGAGGGCCGGATCCGCTGGCGAAACGTCCGCCTCAAGGACCTGGGTCAGAGCCATTGGAAACCGATCAAACCCGACGCCTGGAAATCGATCGGCGAGGATCAATGGTCGATCAAAGATGCCAACATCCGTGGAACCCGATCGGCCAAGGCGACCAAGCCCGGCGTCTTCGTCACCAACGATTCGTTCGGCGACGTGGCCCTTCGGCTCCAGTTCAAGGACCAAGACGGCGCCTGCGCGGTGTTGGTTCGAGGCGAACTGGTCGGCGACGCGGACGTCAAGGGGTTCCAGGTCCAGCCCAGCCACGTTGGCGGAGTCGGCGAGTTGCATGAGACCGACGGTCACACGCCCGTCTTCCGCGCCAAACCCGAAGACATCACGAAATGGCTGAAACCGAAGGACTGGAACGAGTTGACCGTGGTCGCCCTGGGCAACCGCTACGTCGTTCACCTCAACAGCCAGAAGATCACCGAGGCCCAACTCAACAGCGGCCAGGCGCGCGGCCGGATCGCCCTGAAACTCCAAGGGGACCACGACGCGAACGTCGAATTCAAGAACGTTGAGATCCAGGATTTGAGCGATATTCACACGAATCATTAAATGTATAAATGAAGTTGTTGATTTTGTAAGACGTGTGAAGCACGCTCTCAGAGTCTGTCCCGGAAGCTCCGGCGGAACCGGGACGTCAAAGGACGTTCGGGTGCCACGGGTTCCGTACTTCGGAACCCGTGCCCTGCTGGCCAGGCCGTTCTCGCATGGGTTCCGAGTACGGAACCGC
>JBDTIR010000210.1:0-3783 GCA_039936275.1 Isosphaeraceae bacterium
CTGCAAATCTCCACCAAAGGCGCGCCGAAGTTCTCGCGACGATGGGCCGTCACCAGCAGGAACCGCGAGGTCGCGGGCACCAGGGGTAATCGCAGGTCCCTTTTGGCGGTCATCAAGAGAGCGTCAATGACCGTGTTGCCCGTGACGTGAATGGTCGTCGGGTCAATTCCCTCGTTCAACAGGTTGCGTCGGCTTGATTCGGTGGGGGCGAAATGCAAGGCGGCCAGGTGCCCCGCCAGGACCCGGTTTTTCTCCTCGGGGAACGGGAAATAGGGCCGACCCGTCCGCAGGCCTGCTTCCACGTGGCCGAATGGGATCCGGTTGTAATAGCAGGCCAGGGCGGTGCAAAGGACCGTGGTCGTGTCCCCTTGGCCCAGGACCAGATCCGGCCGCTCACGCTCGAAGGCCGCCGACAGCGCCACCAAGGCGCGCGCCGTCAGATCGGGCAAACCTTGGTTAGGACGCATCAAGTCAAGGTCCAGGTCGGCGACGATGCTGAAGTCGTCCAGCCCCTTGGCCAGCAACCCTCGGTGCTGGCTGGTGGTCAGCACCCGGACTTCGAGCCCGGGGACCCCCTGGCGAAGCCCGAGAATGACCGGGGCCATCTTGATCGCCTCGGGGCGCGTACCGAGCACGCAGACCACCTTGGGAGGCGCCGCAACGCGCGAGAACGCCCCCGTCTTCACGCATGGAATGGAATCAGGCGGGGTCTCGTTCAACGGCGTCCCTTACCGGTCACCGGCCGATGCCATAGAATGGGTTGACACTCCCCACGGCTGAAGCCGGGGGATTCTCGGTTCAACCGGCCTTGCCGACTTTCGTCGGTCTTACGGGCCGTCCCCGATCGTTTAGCCTCTCGGCGTATCCCGCCGCGAGGATACGAAGTCCCTCATCCCGGATGTTGATGGATGCTGAGCAGTCCCGATCATGAGCCATCCCACAATCGCACACCCACTGCCGATCCGAGAGCGTCAATGCACTGTTGACCGCTCCGCATCCACGGCAAAGTCGGGTCGAAGGAAAAAATCGACCGATCACCACGAGATGTTTGCGGTTCCAAAGGCCCTTGTACTCCAGTTGTCTTCGGAATTCACCCATCGAAGCGTCCGCGAAGGATTTCGCCAGCTTGGTTCTCACCAGCCCCTTCAAGGACAAATCCTCAATGCACAGCCCGTCATGGTCGCGGACAAGATTAGTGGTCAGTTTGTGGAGGAAGTCACCTCGTTGGTTGGCGATCCGTTGATGAATCTTGGCCGTCTTCGCTTTGGCTTTCGCATACCGATTGCTCCCCGGCTTGCGACGAGACAAGACCCGTTGGGACTTGCGGAGCTTGCGTTGGGCTTTGCGGAAGAACTTCGGGGCGTGGACCGGGGGCGAGTCGTCGGAGAGAACGGCGAAGTCCTTCAACCCCAAGTCAATGCCGACCACCTTGACCGGATCGGGTTCGGGAATGGCAACATCGGGCATCTCAAATTCGGCCGTCAAGGTGACGAACCAATGCCCCGAAGCGTCCCGTCGGAACGTGGCACTCTTGGTTGGCAGGTCCACAGTTTGAGATTGGCGGATGCGAATCCAGCCGACCTTGGGGACGTAGACCTTGCCGTCAACGACCTTGACCCGCTGGGGAATGCGAAACCGGGGCGTGTCCCGCTTGCGGCTCTTGAATCGGGGAAACCTCGCCCGCTTCGCAAAGAAGTCGCGGAAGGCCTGATCCAAATCCTTGAGCGTCTGTTGCAGGGCTTGCGAATCCGCTTCGGCCAACCACGCAGTTTCAGGTTGTTGCTTGAGTGCGGTCAACTCGGCCGAGAGTACGGCGGCGGTGATCGTCTTCCCGTGTTCGGCGTAGTACTCCCTCCGTCTCGCCAAGGCCCAGTTCCAAACGTACCGACGCGCCCCGGCCAACCGCATCAAGGCTTGGCCCCGGGCGACCGTCGGCCGCATCCGAAATCGGTAGACCTTATTCAAGACGGCCACAATTTAGACTCGCTTCTGGTTTTCGATGTACCGCTTGACCACGGCCAGCGGCGAACCGCCAACAGTGGACACAAAATAGGAGTTGGTCCAGAGCGTAGGGAGTCGGCTGCGAAGCCACGGGAATTCTTGTCTCAACAGTCGAGACGACCGGCCCTTGGTCCGCTTGACAAACTTGTGGACGCCGAATTGTGGGTCCACTCCCACAAGAAGATGGACGTGATCGGGCACGACTTCCATCTCGATCAATTCGGATTGAGTTTCCTCGGCAACCTTTCGTGCGATCTCCTTGAACCGTTCGTCGATCCCGTCAACCAGCACGGGACGCCGGAACTTGGGGCAGAAGACAACGTGATACTTGCACGAGTAGACGATGTTCCGATTGCTCTTGTACTCCATACCTTGATTATACAGCGTATCCGTATCGAATCAATCCCACTTAAGAGGATTGCCTGATATCCCCACGCCTGAAGGCGGGGGCTTTACGGCAATTTTGGTAACAGTACTCCAAGGGCTGAAGCCCCGAGGTGTCCACAGGCTAAAGCGCGGCGGCGTCTCAAGGCAAGGCCGGGCCGCCCAACAGGGAACGGCGGCGCGATTTGGTCGCAGCCGCGTGGGTCTGATAATGGACGTTATGTTTAATATTGTAATATTTTCAAGATTTCACGACGCCACTCGTGTTTTGTGGCGCTCCGTTTTGCGAGATTTCAACGGCGGTTTGCTCGGTCGGCCGAATGGCGATTTTGCGATGGATGCGGGACATCGGGATAAGAGAGGTCGTATGCGCAGTGAACGTGAGAAGATGCTGGCCGGGGAGTTCTATGATCCCATGGACCCGGAACTGTGCGCGGCGAGGGACCGCGCCAGAGATCTCTGCCAGGCGCTCAACGCCACCCGCGAGGCCCATCAAGAGGAGCGCCGCCGCATCGTGCGCGAGTTATTCGGAGCGGGAGGGGAAACCGTCTGGATGCAGCCGCCGTTCTTCTGCGATTACGGTGTCAACATCCTGCTCGGCGAGCGGGTCTTCTTCAACTTCAACTGCGTCGTGCTCGACGTTTGCCCGGTGAAAATCGGCGATTACACTCTGTTTGGCCCATCCGTACAGATTTACACAGCCACCCACCCGTTCAACGCCGAGTTGCGTCGCAAGCAAGAATTCGCCAAGCCGATTGAGATTGGCTCGGACGTCTGGGTCGGCGGCGGGGCGATCCTCTGCCCCGGGGTGCGGATCGGCTCGCGATCAATCATCGGCGCCGGCAGCGTGGTCACGCGGGACGTGCCCGAGGGCGTGTTCGCCGCCGGCAATCCGTGCCGCGTGATTCGCGAGATCACCGAATGACGAACCGATCCGGTCGGGCCGTCAGCCCTTGGTCTGGGCCGCGACGGCCGCGGCCTTGCGGGCGGCCTCTTCGGGGTCGCCGAGGTAGTAGTGCTTGATCGGCTTTAGGCTGGCGTCCAGCTCGTAGACCAGGGGGACGCCGGTGGGGATGTTCAGGCCGACGATGTCCGCGTCGGAGATGCCGTCAAGGTACTTCACCAGGGCGCGCAGGCTGTTGCCGTGGGCGACGACGAGTACCTTCTTGCCGCTCTTGACGGCCGGCGCGATGGTCTCCTTCCAGTAAGGGAGGAACCGCGCGACGGTGTCCTTGAGGCACTCGGTCTTGGGCAAGTCGTCCTTGCTCAGAGCCGCGTACCGGGGGTCGGCGCCGGGGTACCGGGGATCGTTCTCGTCGAGCGGGGGAGGGGGGACGTCGTAGCTCCGCCGCCAGATCAAGACCTGGTCGTCGCCGAACTTGGCCGCGGTCTGGGCCT
>JBDTIR010000211.1:0-8678 GCA_039936275.1 Isosphaeraceae bacterium
CCGATGTTCGCGGCGGGCAGCTCGATCGTCTTCGCCGTGCTCCTGTTCTCGGCGGTCAACACGGCGCTTGCGGACCTGGTGTCGATCCAGTTCATGCTCGCGCGTGACAAGGAACTGCCGCACGCCTTTGGCGGCCTGAACCGTTACGGCATGCCGGTGCTTCCCTTGATCATCGGTACCGTCGTGCCGGCGATCGTGGTCTTGATCTTCCCGGATGTCGAGGCGCTGGCCGGCCTGTACGCGATCGGGGTCGTTGGCGCCATTTCGATCAACCTGGGAACGACCTCGACCAACCCCGCCTTGCCCTTGAGGCGCGGCGAGCGGGTCTTCATGCTTGGCTTGACGGCGGTCATGATCGTCGTGGGCGTCACGATCTGCATCGTCAAGCCGCACGCCCGCAGCTTCGCGCTTTTGGTGCTGGTCAGCGGCCTGTCGGCAAGACTGGCGACGATCGTCGCGAACCGGAAAGTCGAAATGCCCCGGACTGTGCGGATCAGCTACCTGACGCTCGCGGCCGTCGCGGTCGTGATCGAGTTGGGCGTCGACCTGGTTCTGGGCAATACCCTTCTGGCCTTCGCGGTCTCGATGACCGTGGCGGTAATCGTTGGCTACGCCAGCCACCACACCCAGGGGTATCGACTGGCCCTGATCGCCGCTGAGCACGCCCAGATCGCCGAAGCACCAACGCGACCGATGATGATCCAGCCCGGCGGATACACGCCCAAGCTGCGGATCATGATCGCCACCCAGGGGAACCCCAGACTCATCGACTTCGCCTTGAAGACGTGCAAGAGCCGCGAGGCTGAGCTTCAGCTTTTGTTCATCCGACACCTGGCCGTCACCCCAATGGGGACGACCACGGCCCACTCCCTGGCCGAAGACGACTCCGCGCTCGCCCTCTTCGATCAGGTCCAGGCCAGGGCCAAACACGACGGCGTGCCGCTGCGATTACTTTACGGCGTCGCCCGCGACGTCCCCGACGCCATCCTGGACATGGCCGTCACCCACGGCGCGGATCAATTGCTGCTCGGTACCACCAAGCGGGGTGCGCTCTGGAAAGTGATGAAGGGGGACGTCATCCAGGCCGTCGCGGAACACCTACCCGAAGGGATCGACCTCTTGATTCACGCCTGACAGCGCCGGCGCGCGAACCATGCCAGATCCAGGTCAACGACGAGGACGCCATTCGCTCTTAATGAGGGTTCCGATTCAGCAGTCGTCGGCGTTGCCAACCGGCGTAAAACAGGCCCGCCAGCACAACGACCTCGGTCAGTTCGACGCCGAGGTCCGGCCAGAGCCTGACCAGGGCGGCGGTCGACAACAAGGGCGTGGGACTCGTGGCCTCCACGGGGATCTGACGGTCGGTCGAGAGCGCGCCGATCAAGTAGGGGAAGGACAGGACAAGCAACACCATGCCAAGCCGGGCTCGTCGATCGCGCATGGGCTTTGATTGCCTTTGACGGATCGGACGTCCTTGTCCTTGGGGGGAGAATGGTCCGCCCGGTTGATCGTGAACGGTTCGCGGTCAACCTTTTGGCGTGACGAACACAGGAACGCAAACAAGACAAAGGGGATGAGCGTCAACGCTCCAGGTCCGGGTCAATCAATCGCCAGAGCATTCGACCTTGTTTGCGAGGCATCCGCGCCCGGCCGAACTCGGCAAGGCGCGGCTCGAACAAGGGCCAGGTCAGTACGGTTAAACAGGCGTCGTCCTGGAAGATCGCCACCAAGACCCGGTCTTGATGCACGGCCAACGCGGCGACCGCCCCATTCTCCGGGTTCCGACCCAGCCTTCTGGTCCGGCCCAAGGCAGCGCGTAACGCCCCCTCGGCCTCGTCGGGCTGGACCCCGAACCGTTCGACAAATCGCTCCAGGGCGTGCCGAGTCAACCGTGCTTCACTATAATCCCGCTGACCAGGAGGAGCCATCGCGCTCTCTTTGACCTGTCTTGTCGCCATAATAGCCTGACGAATTGCCTTTTTCAATCATGTGCCGATGATTATTTTGACTCGGCGGAAATTTCAGAGTGCCCGGCCCAGAGCACACCTCGGCGCATCCAGGTCTGGAAGTTGGGGTCGGTCATGGCAGAGACGTCGTGGCCCAGGGCGTTGTGGTAGACGCGGCCTTTGCCGTACTGATTGACCCAGATGACCGGCTCATCCTTGCCGGTCCCTTTGGACTTCTCGGGATCGGAATAGGCGGTGGCCAGGACGATGCTGCCGGGGGTAAGTTTTGAGTTTTGATAGAGTTCGTCCTTGTTGTGGTCGAACTTGGCGGGCAGCCCTTGGGAAATCGGGTGCTTGGCGTCGGTCGTTTTGACGGAGTATTCATGCGCCGGGCCGTGGAACCCCTGGGTGCGCCAGCCGCCTGCGATCGCCGTTTCGTAATCGTCCCAGTTGGGCTTGGTGAAGGCGCTGGAGGCGAAGTGGTAGACGACCAGGCCTTTGCCTCCATCATGCACGGCCTTGAGGAAGGCGGCCTTGTTAGCGTCTGACCATTTGGTCTCGGGAGCCCCCTTCGCGGTGTCCTTGTAGTTGAGCAAGAGCACGTCATATTTGGCGAGGTTCGCGTCGTTCAGATCCTTGGCCGGCTCGGTCGTGATATCGACGTCGATCCGTCCACCGGCCGAAAGCGACTCGCGCAAGGCCTGCGAGGTCTCCTTCCACTGGTGGCCGTGGTCGCCGGTGATGATCAGCAGTTTGACCGGCTTCGGTACGTCGGCCGCCTGAGCGGCAAAGCCGACGGTCGAGACGGCCAGGGCGATGAAGGCAAGCAAGGTGCGGCGCATTCTGCGGTCCTCTCTCGTGTTGGCGAAGTTCCCAAATCGAGGCAACAACCCGTCCAGTTCTGGACGACCGAGCACGAAGTCCGGACGTTCCGCCGGTCCATTTTTTGCTCGGGCCTTCATGCTAATAAGGCGGCAACCCGCGGGGAAGGGGGCGGATTTCTTGGGAGCGGGCCTCAAGGTCCGTTTCCAAACGGAAACCTTCCGCTTTGGTGATCCCGTCAAACCCGCCACGGTTTTCCTTGATCCGGGTGCGATCATCGGGTTAAATTTCAACGAAAGGGTCAGCCGAACGGGTCGAGCGACCGGCTCGGCCTCCGAACCCGAACCGAACCGTTGAACCTTCTCAAGCCGGAGCCTGCGCCGCCATGAAGACCAGCCCTCGGATCGCCCTCGTCGCGGGATGGCTCGCGTGCATGCTCATGGTTGGGGAAGCTGTGGACGCTCGGCCGCCGAACATCGTCTTGGTGATGCCGGACGACATCGGATACGGTGATTTCGCCTGCCTCGGCAACCCGATCATCCATACGCCGAACGTCGATGCGTTTCATGCTCAGAGTGTCCGGTTCACCGATTTTCACGCGAGCCCGACCTGCGCACCGACCCGAGCGGCCCTGATGACCGGGCGCCATGAGTTCAAGTCAGGCGTGACGCACACGATCCTCGAACGCGAGCGGTTGAGCCTGAAGGCCACGACGATGGCCGAGGTGCTCAAGTCGGCTGGCTACACCACAGGGATTTTCGGCAAATGGCACCTCGGCGACGAGGATGCGTATCAGCCCGAGCGTCGAGGGTTCGACGAGGTCTACATTCACGGCGCCGGCGGAATCGGTCAGACCTATCCAGGAAGTGGCGGCGATGCGCCCGGGAACACCTATTTCAGCCCCGCGATCCTGCACAACGGCACCTTCGAAAAGACCGACGGCTATTGCACCGACCTCTTCTTCAATCAGGCACGGAGGTGGATGAATGCGAAGCGCACGCAAGACGCGCCCTTCTTTGCCTATATCACACCCAACGCCGCGCACGGCCCGTTGCAATGTCCCGTAGGGTCCGAGGCGAAGTACGAGGGCAAGGTGCCCGAGGACGTGGCGAAGTTCTACGGCATGATCGAGAACATTGACGCCAACTTCGGCAAACTCGTGAAGGACCTTCATAACTGGGACCTTGAGCAAGACACGCTGGTCATCTTCATGACCGACAACGGCGGGACTGCGGGGACCCGGATCTTCAATGCCGGCATGCGAGGCGCGAAGGGGACCGCCTACCAAGGGGGAACGCGCGTGCCTTCATTCTGGCGATGGCCCGCCGGGTTCTCCGGAGGGCGGGACGTTGACGCCTTGACGGCCCACATCGACATTTTTCCCACCCTGGCCGAGATCGCCGGGGCCAAACTCTCTGACAAGGTGCGCGAGCAGGTCGAAGGGATCAGCCTGTTGCCTCTCTTGAAGGACCCGAAGGCCGATTGGCCCGACCGCGTTGTCGTCAGCCACGTCGGACGTTGGCCGCACGGGCAGGCCGAAGCGGCGAAATATGTCAAGTGCTCGATCCAGGACGGCCGGTTCTCACTGGTCGATAATGCCGAGCTCTACGACCTCAAGGCCGACCCTGGCGAGTCAAAAAACGTCATTAACAACCACTCCGAGGAGGTCGCCAAACTCCGGGCCGCCTATGACCTCTGGTGGCAAGACGTCTTGCCCCGCCTTGAGAACGAGGACGTCGTCGGGCCGAAGGTCAACCCGTTCAAAGCACGCTACTGGGCGCAGTTCGGCGGCAACCCCGATGAGGCCTTGCGGAAACGGATGGACCCCGCCCAGCAGCAACCCCCCCGGAAACTCAATCGTCCTAAGAAACCCAATCGGCCCAAGGCGCGCGATTGAACGGGTCTTACTCGGCCCCAAAACGAACTCCGGCCTCCTCCTATCCATCGAAACCGGAAAAAAAGGGCCTTGATCCCCGCAAGGTCCCCCTTTCCCTCCACCCGGCTGGATGTTAGAATCGCCCCCTTCCGTCGCGGCTCCCCGACTTGCGGGCTCGGGCCGTCGACGTCAACCGGACAGGTCCCAAGACCCGGCGCGCTTGCCCAAAATCCGGCCCCGGGTTCTCAGGAGTGTTGTGAGCGATGTACGCGATCTTCGAGAATGGCAGCCACCAGTTCCGCGTGAACGAAGGCCAGACGATTACCATCGATCGCCGTGACGGCGACGCCGGCGCGGAGATCATCTTTGACAAGGTTTTGCTCGTCGCCGGCAGCGACGGGGCCACCATTGGCACCCCTTATGTCGAGGGGGCCCAGGTCGTGGGCAAGATCGTCCGGACCTATCGCGGCAAGAAGATCATCATCCAGAAGTTCCGCCGCCGCAAGAACCACCGCCGCAAACGAGGCCATCGCCAGTCGTTCACCACCGTCCAGATCACCAGCGTGGCCGCGGGAGTCTGACGCTTCGCTCGGTCTTCGGAATCATCGAGATCCTTCGATCCGCCGTCCCTCGGCCGCGCCTTGTTCGCGACCAGAGGGGCGGTGTTTTTGTTGGAAGGCCCGGCTCGAACCCGATCAAGACGAACCGACGGTACGACCCGGCCGGCGCGCCACGAAACGCACATCTGGTTTTCTCTGCATTTCCCGAGGCCCTTTGCCGACGTTTTTCAATGCTTTGCCGGGCAGGCGCGAGTAGGCTTGAGAATCGACCAGATCACCCAGATCGGTGCGATCTCGTCGGGCGTCTTCCGGACTTGATGAACAAGAAGACATGGTGTACGATCTGCCAGAAGAACCGGGAACGCCGATTTCAAGTTAAAGTCGCCGGCCGTGCACGGAAGTCAAACCGTCGGCAAAGCGCACGGAACGAAACCGGAGAACGTCCATGGCCACGGTCAGCGAGCGGGCATCGTCGAGGGAGATCAAGGATGGAACCCGTGGGCCGGGCCGCAAGGGGATGGTGGTCCCTCGCGTGTTCAGCACTGAGGGGGTCAGCCCTTATGACCAGGTTGATTGGGACCTGAGAACCGCCGCAATCAAGGATGAGAAGGGGCGGGTACTCTTTGAGCAGGTTGATTGTGAGGTTCCGTCCACCTGGAGCCAGCTCGCCACCAACGTCGTGGTCAGTAAATACTTCTATGGCGACGTGACCGGCGGCGACGACCCTGGTCACGGAGGGCGGGAATCGAGCGTCCGCCAGTTGATCGACCGCGTCACCCGCACGATCGCCGATTGGGGTAAGGCCGACGGCTACTTCGCCACCGAGGCCGACGCCGAGACCTTCTATGAGGAACTGACCTGGCTCTGCCTGAACCAGCACGGCTCATTCAACTCGCCGGTCTGGTTCAACGTCGGCCTCTTTCAACGCTACGACATCAAGGGGCCAGCGAACAACTGGCGATGGGACGAGGAAACCCGCGCGGTCACGCGCGCTTCGAACGCTTACGAGTATCCCCAGGGGTCGGCCTGCTTCATTCAGTCCGTGTCTGACGACATGGATGGAATTATGAAGCTGGCACACTCTGAGGCCATGCTTTTCAAGTTCGGCTCAGGCACGGGCACCGACCTGTCGAGCCTGCGATCGAGCCGAGAGAAGCTCTCGGGCGGCGGCAAGCCGTCGGGGCCAGTCAGTTTCATGAGGGTCTTTGACGCGATCGCCAGCGTCGTCAAAAGCGGCGGGAAAACCAGACGCGCCGCCAAGATGCAGACGCTCAAAGTCTGGCACCCCGACGTCCTTGAGTTCATCGAGTGCAAGACCAAGGAAGAGAAGAAGGCGCAAACCCTGATCCGCGCCGGGTATGAAGCTAACTTCAACGGCGAAGCCTACTCGTCGGTGATGTTCCAGAACGCCAACCTGTCGATCCGGGTGACGGACGCCTTCCTCCGCGCCGTCGAGACCGACGCCGACTGGACCACCCGCACCGTCACCACCGGCCGACCCGTGGACACCTACAAGGCCAAGTTCTTGATGGACAAGATCGCCGAAGGCACCTGGCTCTGCGGCGACCCCGGCTTGCAGTACGAAGATACCATCCAGCGCTGGCACACCTGCCCGAACACGGCACCGATCAACTCATCAAATCCTTGTAGCGAGTTCATGTTTTTGGATGATAGTTCTTGCAACCTTTCCAGTATTAACCTGATGAAGTTCCGTCGCGACGACGGCACGTTTGACGCCAAAGCGTTCCGCGCCGCGTGCCGGGTGTTCATCACGGCGCAAGAGCTTCTGGTCGATCACGGCAGCTACCCGACGGAGAAGATCGCCGATAACTCGCACCGGTTCCGTCCCTTGGGCCTGGGCTACGCCAATCTCGGCTCGTTGGTCATGGCCAGCGGCCGGCCGTATGACAGCGACGAAGGCCGCGCCTTGGCCGGCGCGATCACGGCGATCATGCACGGCCAGGCGTACCTGACCAGTGCCGAGCTTGCCGCCCACCTCGGGCCGTTCGACGGCTTCGCCCTGAACCGCGAGCCGATGCTCCGGGTCATGGAAATGCACCGAGACGCCATCGAGGCGATCGACCCCTCCGGCGCTCCCGACCTTTTGGCCGAAGCCCGCGCCGTCTGGGATGACTGCCTCGACGCCGGCAGAGCCCACGGCTTCCGCAACAGTCAGGTCACGGTCATCGCCCCGACCGGAACGATTGCTTTCATGATGGATTGTGACACCACGGGAATTGAGCCCGACATCGCCCTGGTGAAGTACAAGAGTCTGGCCGGCGGCGGCATGCTCAAGATCATCAACCGCACGGTGCCTATGGCTTTGCGGACGCTCGGCTATGACGACCCGATGATCCGCGACGTGCTCGCCCATGTTGACCGGCACGACACGATCGAAGGGGCCCCCGGCCTCAAGGACGAGCACCTGCCCGTCTTCGATTGCGCCTTCACCCCGCAAGGCGGCACGCGGTCGATCCACTATCGCGGCCACCTCAAGATGATGGCCGCCGCCCAACCCTTCCTTTCGGGCGCAATCTCCAAGACTGTTAACATGCCCAGGGACGCCGCCGTCGCGGATATCGAGAACGCCTACCTCGAAGGCTGGAAACTGGGGCTCAAGGCGCTGGCGATCTACCGAGACGGCTCGAAAGAGAGCCAGCCGGTGAACACCTCCTCCGAGGAAAAGGTCCAGGCCGAGCGCGACAAGGTCGCCGCCGCCACCTCTTTGTCCGTGCCCGAGGTGTTGGGTTCGCCGAGCATTCCGACTCCTTTGGCAACCTTGACCCCATCGTCCGCCGTCCAGACCTCGCCCCAGCCTCACCGGATGCGCTTGCCCGACACCCGGCAGAGCATGACTCACAAGTTCGATATCCAGGGTCACGAAGGTTATCTGACCGTCGGCTTCTTCGACGACGGCCGCCCTGGCGAGCTGTTCATCACCATGGCCAAGGAAGGCTCGACCGTCGGTGGCCTGATGGACGTCGTCGGCACGCTCGTCTCGATGGGCCTGCAATACGGCGTCCCCCTGGACGTCTTCGTCAAGAAGTTCGTCCACAGCCGGTTCGAGCCGGCCGGGTTCACCAAGAACCCCGACATCCCGATCGCCAAGAGCATCACCGACTACATCTTCCGATGGCTGGGCATCCAGTTCGTCCCCGGCTACCGCGAGGCCAACACCCCCCAGCGCGAATCCGTCGAGGACGCCTCGGTCAGTCCCGCCCCCTTGCTCAAGGTCAACGGCCACCGCAAGGCGACCGCCTCGGACCTTGAGCACGTCGAGGCCGTCATCCATCACCACGCCCCCGCCTTGCTCGACACCCGCGAAACTCAGCAAGAGCAGTTCGCCCACTTCCAGAGCGACGCCCCCGCCTGCGACAACTGCGGCGCCCTGACCGTCCGCTGCGGAACGTGCTATCGGTGTTTTAACTGCGGTAACAGCATGGGATGCAGTTAAGTTTTCAAGTCTCGAACCGG
>JBDTIR010000212.1:0-4528 GCA_039936275.1 Isosphaeraceae bacterium
GCAAGCGGTCACAAGCTCAATTCTATCGCAACAATAAAGCGTCTGCTCACTCTGAGTCCGAAAATGGAAACGGCCACCCATGCGGTATACGCATGAGTGGCCTATTTGGTTCTCGAACAATTCTGCAAGGCGCAAATCAATACAGCCGGGCTGTTTACAGGTGTCCGTTTTGTTGATTCTCGGACAATTCCGCCGGAAAGCAACCTTCGAACCCTCGTAAGTCAGTACACCCGAGAGGATTCGAACCTCTAACCTTCGGTTCCGTAGACCGATGCTCTATCCAGTTGAGCTACGGGTGCGTCACAAGGAGTTTAGCCGAAATCACGAGGGAACGGAAGCCCATCGTGTCCATTTTTTTCGGAAGATCAAAGGGTGATCCAAGCGAATCGGCGGGTTAGACGGGGGAGCCGTCGAACAGGGGTGCGATGACGTGGCCGCGATTGAGAGCGATGGGGCGGTCGAGAAGGTCGCGGACCTCGGTTGTGGGATCGACGCCAAGGGCCGAGTAGATCGTCGCGCCAAGATCGGACGGGTAAAAAGCGCGGGAGGCGGGGTAGGCGCCCATGCGGTCGGAACGGCCGATTGCCTGACCTCCCTGGACGCCGGCACCGGCGAAAAGGGCGGAGAAGACGCCAGACCAGTGGTCGCGGCCGGTGCGATGCGCGGGCAGCCCTTGGCTGTCCTGGCCGATCTTGGGCGTGCGGCCGAACTCGCCAACCATCACGATCAGGGTCTCGTCGAACAGGCCGAGGGCGGTCAGGTCGTCGAGCAGGGCCGAGACGCCTTGATCGAGCGGCGGCAAGAGTCGAGTCTTGAGCTGGCCGCAGTTGTCGGCGTGGGTGTCCCAGTTATTCATTGAGCCCATGTTGGCCTGGATGATCGGCACGCCAGCCTGGACCAGGCGGCGGGCCAGCAAGAGC
This sequence comes from Isosphaeraceae bacterium, assembly GCA_039936275.1. Classification (GTDB taxonomy): domain Bacteria; phylum Planctomycetota; class Planctomycetia; order Isosphaerales; family Isosphaeraceae; genus JBDTIR01. The sequence goes on from JBDTIR010000212.1 coordinate 921, forward strand.
GACTGGCCGAAGGCGTGCCGGCCGTAGCGGTCGCGGGTCTTCGGGTCTTCGCGGTCGAGGGCGAACGCCTGTTTGACCTTGCCGGAGGTCAACATCGAGAACGCCTTGTCTTGCATCCCTCGGAAGTTCGTTGCCGAGGCGAGCCCTTCCAGGGCCCGGCTTTGGCCGTCGATCGCGTCGAGCAAGGCCCTGCGATCGTGGAACTGGTCGGCGGTCAGGCCGGCTGGCAGGGCCAGTTCCTCAACCTGGAAATCGGGCGCGTTCGGGTCTCGCTTGATCTGCCAGGGGTCCACCTTCGCCCCCAAAACGCCGCCATTCTGACCTGAGAAGCCGTAGCCGTTATTCAGATAGGTTGGCAGCATCACGCCGTTGGGGATACCGTCCTGACGAGGCCGGACCGAGTCAAGGCCCGAGGCGTAGCAGGGCCAGTCGGCGCGCGAGGCCATGTGGGTGGCGCCTGGCGGCAAGGCGTCGATCCCGGACAAGAGGAAGTGGGTGCCGATCTCGTGAACCGGCACGCTGTGCGTCATCGACCGGACGATGGCGAACCTGTCAGCGCGAGCGGCCAAGGCCGGCAGGTGCTCGCAGACCGAGACGCCGGGCGCCTTGGTGGCGATCGACTGGAAACTCCCACGGACCTCTTCGGGAGCCTCGGGCTTCATGTCGAGGGTGTCAATATGGCTCGCCGCGCCGGTCAGAAAGATCAAGATGACCGACTTTGCCTTCGGCCCGTTTCCTGGCCGTTCGGCCCGAGCCTGATGCCCCAAGAGCGTCGGGAGCCCAAGGCCCAGCAAGCCGGAATATCCGACCTGGATCAATTCGCGTCTGGTCAGGCCGATAGCATGCTGATGGCCCCTTCGCGATCGATTGGCGTTCAAAGGTCCGAACCTCCTCAAAGGCCAACGGCCCCGCGTTGCGGCGCGGGATGTCTGATCCTTCGGGAATGTTACACCTTTGTCAAGCGAAACGCCAGTCCGGCGGAGAGAATGGGGGAATCATAAATCCCTATATATGTCTTTGCGATTTCCCAAGGCGGCGATGAGCACGAGTCGATCTGCGTCATCGACTTGATAGAGAACCCGAAAGTCGCCCGCTCGAATTCGATCGGTTCCGACTTGTCCCTTGATCTTCTTCGATCCTGACGGGTGCGGTTCTGTTGCGAGTCCCTCAATCTTTCGATTAATCAGGTCTCTGTCGAGTTTGGAGAGCTTGCCAAGGGTACGCTCGGCGGCGCGGGTCGACTCAATCTTGTAAGGCTCTGGAGTGGTTTCTTGGCTCATCAATCAGCCCTAGTTTGCGCTGAACCTCGGCGTAGGGGATACGCTCATCAGACTCGTCAAGCGCGGCCTGGACGGCTTCGGCATCGATCCGGTCTTCGGCTTCCTCGATCAGGCGTTCGAGCAGTCGAAGGTCCGCGATCGGGATGATCGCCGCAACGTCCTTGCCTTGATGATGAATAACGATCCGTTCCCCTGCGGACTCCGCTCGGTTCAGTACGTCCGAGAGGGATTGTTTCAGCTCAACGGGGCTGATTTGGTTCATGGGTGCGTCCCTCTCTTATCCTTTATCGGCGAAAGCCTGACCTAAAGTTGAGGCAAAGATGAAATCCTGGGCGTTTGGTCCATTATGACCGAGATCATCCCCCAGGGCCATCGTTCCCGAGTCTTCGTTCTTTATTCACTCAGGTCGGAGTTCTGGGCACGGAGGACGACGGCGGTGCCGGCAGGACGATCGGAGCGGCCCTCGACCATGACGACCTGATGCCAGGAGCGCCAGGCGCGGTCAAGTTCCTTGCAGTCGGAGAGGCCGTAATAGGATCGGGCGGCGGCGTCCCAGCCGTGTCGGCCGCCGTCGCGGACGAACTGGAGGAACCGGGGGCGTCCGCCCATCTCGATCAGAAACCGGGAGACCGAATACCCCTGGCCGTAAAAGCCCATCAGGTCTTTGGGATATTCTTCCATGCCGAAGAGGCTGGCCAGGGGGAAGTTGCCGCGTCTGGCGAGCAGGTCGAGCACGATCTGATCGTGCCGGTGCTTCTCGCGGTCGTCTTCGCTGAGCAACGAGGCCCCTTCATCAGCCCAACGGGGCATCGGGCCGCCGAAGTAGGCGGCGAAGATGGTATGCGTGACCTCGTGGGGCAGGGCCGAGGCGAGGATGCGGTCCAGGCGGCCTTCGACCGTGATCCGTTGCTCGGCCACCCGGCCGTTGGCGAAGCCGAAGCTGGTCAGGCCCCCTGCTTCTCCAGGGGTGAGCTTGACCCGGATCGGGCAAGGGGTCGTCCAGGCGGGCAGCTCGCGACCGAGCCAGGCGCGGGCAATCACCACTCGGCAGGTTTCGGCGTGCTCGCCGACCCGCCTGGCCGCATCGGCGGTTGGGGCTTCCACGGTGAAATTGGCCGAACGGTGCGAGGCCCCGCAGAGCGTCGGCACCAGGATCAAGGCGAGTCCCGCCCAGGTGCGCCGGCCTTGGGCCGGACGAAGAGGAAGCGCATCCATGCCTCTTTGCTCCTCCGTTGAGAACCTCGTCGTGCTCCCTCGGAAAATTCCTTGATCCGAGGATGCGTCCGGACCTCGAACGTGGTCCGTCTTTGAATAGGTCGCTTTGCCGGTCGACGTTGCGGTGTCGGTCGGTTGGGCGGTGGACTTTAGCAAATCGATTCGCGGTTGTCGCCCCCAAGTCCGCTCTTTGTTTCGGGGCCTTTGAATTTCGGACAGAGCGTGATTGAGGTCTCTCGGGTCTTCTGGAACCGCCGCATCCCCGGCCTCCTGCACGCGAATGCAGCTTGCTGCAATTTCTTGCAGGCGTCTTCGCCTCATCGTCGAAACTCGCCCTTTGGAATTTTCGAGGCGCAACTCCTTAGCTTGACAATCAATTACGCGAGATCTTGGTCGGCCTGCCGGGACGCGGCACGTGGTGTGCAATTCTAAGTGAATCAAGATCAAAGTGAGTTCCAGATCCTGGTAACTCTTTGGTCAATAAGGTGCAGTGATGCCATTGCAGCGATGCAGACACGGCCGGGAGCCGGGAGGGTTGATCATGTGGCGGAACAATCTGGCGAGAATCGTGACCGCCGTCCTGGCGGCGGGCATCTTGGTGGGCGCGAATGCGGACCAGGCGCTAGGCCAGGCTTATACCTCCACCAACGGGGGCGGTTACTACGCGAACCCGGGGGGCGGTTACTACTACCCGTCCTACGCCTACGGCTATCAGACGTCGACCGGCGCAACGTTGCCCTCAGGCTACTACGCTTACCCGAACGGCAGCGGAGGATACTACTACCAGTATTACGCTCCGCAGACTCAGGCCGCTCGCCCGACGACGGCCCGCCCAGCGGCTCGTCCGCCGGTGGCCGCCGCCCAACTGTCTACGGCCAGCACGCGTGTCTTGGCCCTTGAGGCCAGGGTCCGCAGCCTTGAGGCGCGGGTCAACAACCTGATTTCAGCCGCTTCCACCCGCGCAGCCACCACCTATCAGGCAGTCTCGACCGCTCCGAGTTACACCTACACTGAGCCGGGGAACCCTAACGTCGAGCGAGACTCCCGATATCCAAACTACAGCTTCGATTACAGTTCATGGCTTGCACACAACCTTTGATGGGAGAGCGCAGG
>JBDTIR010000213.1:0-4251 GCA_039936275.1 Isosphaeraceae bacterium
TTCACTCGCGTTACGGCCTGCCCGCTCGCTGGACCGCAAGTCGGCCCATGTTTCTCGAAGGCTCCGACGGCTTTGTTGCCTCCACCGCCGCTCCGATAGCTACCGGCTGGAGCGACCCAGTTGCCGGGCGGGAATTTCACCCGCTGAAGATCCACGCCTTATCACGGCGCACAGGTGGCTTCGTTCGGTCGCGGGAGCGAGATCTGATGGTAGGGCGGGTGAAGCCCTCCGATCTTCGTTATTCCCAAGAATTGCGGCGGGCTTCACCCGCCCTACAAGGGCAGTTGGGTTTCTCAGAAGATAGCGGAAGCGATGGCGGATTTGGTAAACTAACCGGACTGTGCCGGCAGCGGGCTTTCATGATTGCACGCCATCATTTTCATCGGTCAACGTGCTGCGTAGCGGCAGAGTAGTTCGTTCGGCCGAACTCACTACGACGTCTCCATCGACTGCAATTTAATCAATTGATGGTTGTGTGCTGTCGTTTTCGCTGGTTAACATGCTGAGCCGTTACAGGGGGATTGGAAGCGGCGTTGCCCTGATGGATTCGAATTGTCAAGGAACCAAGAACGGCGAGGATGTCGCCACTGGGTACGATCGAAGTTCGCAGCTCGGGATATCGTCAAGGTTCGGGGATTTCGCGAACCCGGGGACCAGAAAGAAAGCGTGATCGAAGAGAGGTTCGGGACGCCTTGTTAGACGTTCGCGGCCATGGCCCGGAATTCTTCGAGGATACCGGGCAACAGGCTCGGACAGAAGCTGAAGTAGAAAGGGATCTAGCACCAGGACATCTCATCGCTACCCGCGCAACACCAGCGACCTAATTGGCCCGAGGCCGCCATGTGCCCTGCCCGATCCGTTGAGCGGATCTCCAGCATCAGTTCACCGGGGGACATCGACTCCAGTGTGACCGAGCCCTGCCGCCTCGCCTCCAGTGCTTGCAGTTCGGAGAGGAAGTCGCGGAAGCCCGGCGCCCCGACCCAGACCTCATCGTATTCTCCGCGGAAGGTCGAGCACGCTACTCGCACGGAGAGGCGCAGGTCGCCGGCTCCGGGCAGGGTCGTGGGCGTCCGCTCGAGCAGAAGGATTTCGACGAAGCTCTCGCCGTCACGGAGAAGCAATGGATTCCCAATGGCTAACGACTTCGCGCGACTGAGAAGGAAAATGGCCCTGACAACGGGTGAAACGGGACTTGACACGTCGCTGGCTCATCCTGGTGAGTGTCTGGAGACTGGCACATCGGCGGGTTGGAGATCGAGCAAGAGGCGGCGGATCGAGTGCTCGCCGACTTCCAGGACGGTGATTTTGATTCCGTTCTGGCGGAAGGTCGCGCCGGGCTCGGGGACGCGGCCCAGGGCGTTGAACGCCAGACCGCCCAGGGTCATGAAGTCGCCATCGGTTGGCAGGTGAAGATCAAGCCGGTCATTCAGTTCGTCCAGAGTGAGCGCGGCGTCGGCCTCGTAGCGTGAGTTGCCCAAGGGGGCCAGGGGGTCGGCACCGGCTGGCTGGTCGTGTTCGTCGTTGATCGGGCCGACGACCTCTTCGAGCAGGTCTTCGAGGGTGACCAGTCCGGTCACGCCGCCGTATTCATCAAGCACGATGGCCGACTGGACACGATGGGTGCGCAGCTCGCCGAGCAGTTCGTAGGCGTTCTTGATCTCGGGCACGAACATCGCGGGGCGGGCGAGTTTGCGGGGAGACGCCGTGTCGAGCCCGCCGTCGTCGAGCACCCGGGCGAACAGGTCCTTGGCGTAGAGGATGCCGACGATGTCGTCGCGGTTCACGCCGTAGAGCGGGATCCGACTGAGTCCGGAATCGACGAAGGCGCGCGCGGCATCTCGGGCCGAGATCGAAGCGGGCAAGTTGACGATCGCCGACCGCGTGGTCATCACTTCCGAGACGTCCAGGCGGGTCAGTTCGACGACCTGCTCGATCATGTCTCGGGCCGATTCGGGCAAGTCGGCCTCAATGTCGTCGTTCTCGCTGGTTGGGGCCGAGTGGATTTCCACCTCGACACTTGCCGGCCTCGGCGTAAACGGGAATCGTCGTGAGCGGTAATAGACCAGGATCTCGATCCGACGGGCGAGGAAGATCAACGGGCTCATCAACCGGCGCAAGACTTCCGACAGGGGCCAGAGCCGGTCCAGGACGGATTCCGCGTGGACCCGGCCGACGACTCCCGCGACCACATGCCCGGCCCCGCCCACGACCAGGGCGATGAGCACGGCGGCTTCGGCCGAGAGCTGGAAGGCGACCCGGTTGGCGATCGCGCCGAGCATGGCCGCCAGGGCCAGGCCGGTGAGCACGGCCAGACCTTCGACCGCGCGCTCGGTTTGGTCGTCAAGGTGAGCGATCTGGTCGGCTCGCCCAGGGTGGCCGCGCCGGGTGCAGAGGTCTTCGAGCCGGCTCCTGGAATAGGTCCTGGACGCTTTGGCCAGGGCCATCGAGATCATGTGCAAGATCAAGAGCGCCAGGCCGATGCCCAGCGCGCCGACCAGAGTCAGTCCGGACACGTCGCACACTCCCGCCTTTGGGGCTCGGGCTCGGTCGGCTCGACCAAGGGGTACGTGTTGGGCCATCCGAAGGCGGCGAGGTGCTCGGCCTCTCGAAGCCGCATGGCCGCCTTGTCAAGGGCGTTCTGATCGTCAAGGCCGCAGAGGTGCAGGACGCCGTGGACCACATAAAGAGCAAGTTCGGCCAAGGGGTCCAGGTCGGCCCCGCGCGCAGTAGTCGCAGCCATCTCGGTCGAGACGATTAGCTCTCCGGCCAGCAACGGGTCGCCGGGATCGGACAGAGGGAACGTGATGACGTCGGTCGGCCAGTCGTGTCCCAGATGGAGGCGGTTGAGGTCGTGAATGGTGGCATCATCGACCAGGGCGATCGAGACCGACGCCTTCAAGACCCCTTCTCTGGCCAGCACGCGACAGGCGAGGTCGCCGAGCGCTTCGTGATCGACCCGCAGGTGGTTCTGGTGGTCGCTGAATTCGATATCGATGTTGATGTCGGTCTGATTTCGACCGCGTTCGGCGTCCATCAATGGATTTCTCGATGTTCCTTGGCTCAGGCTCAGGCTGTGCGTTGTTCGGGGTATTTGACCCGGCCGTGATAGATGCCGATCAGCGACTTGACCAGGCTTTCGCGGATTTCGGCGATCTCGCGGAGGGTCAGGCCGCATTCGTCGAACTGGCCGTCGTCGAGTCGTTTTTGGGTCAGGTCGTTGACCAGGCCGTCGATCCGTCCCGGGGTCGGTTCCGAGAGGGTCCTGCTGGCGCTCTCGACGGCGTCGGACATCATCAGGATGCCGGCTTCCTTGGTCTGGGGTTTGGGCCCGGGGTATCGGAAGGCGCTTTCCTGAACAGTGGGGGCGTCGGGGTCGCAGCCGCAACGGCGGGTCGCCTCTCGGTAGAAGTATTCGACCAGGGTTGTGCCGTGGTGTTGCTCAATGAGGTCAAGAATTGGCTCGGGCAGGTGATGCTGGCGTCCGAGGTCCCCGCCGTCCTTGACGTGGCCGATGATGATCAAGGTGCTCATCGCCGGGGCCAGGTTGGAATGGCGGCTGGCGGCCCCGGCCTGGTTCTCGACGAAGTAGTGCGGCTTGAGCATCTTGCCGATGTCGTGGAAATAGGCCCCGATCCGGACCAAAAGCGCATTGGCGCCGATGCGTTCGGCCGCCGCCTCGGCGATCGTGCCGACGGTGACGGAGTGATTGTGCGTGCCAGGGGCGCGGCGGACTAGCTCTTGCAGGAGCGGGTGGGTGATGTCGCCCAGTTCCAGCAGGCTGATGCCGGTGACGATGCCGAAGGAACTCTCAATGAACGGTAAGCAGCCGCCGAGGAAGAAGCCGGCCATCAGACCCCAGCCCGCTCGCCAGGCGCTGTCGTTCAGGACCAGGCCGATCGGCTGGTTCTGGAACAAGCCGGTGGCCCAGGTCAACACGAAGTAGCCCGCGGCTGCCGCCGCGCCGACCTGGATCGGCTTAGTGCGGGTGCGGACCTCGGTCAAGGGCAGGACGCCCGCGGCGGTCCCGCCCATCAAGACCAGAAAGTGGCCCAGGCCGCCGCCCAGAGACAGGCTCGTTAATAAGCAAAGACCAAATGTGACCATCAAGGCAAAGTGTGGATTATAGGCAATGGCCAGGATCATGGCCGTGAGGGCGATCGGGATCAGTTCGGCGTCCCAGGGTTGGAGCGCCAGGAGCCTGGCGACGAGCATGGTCGTGACGATCAAGGCGCAGAGGACAACGATCCGTCG
>JBDTIR010000214.1:0-3542 GCA_039936275.1 Isosphaeraceae bacterium
CAAGGGCAAGACCGGGATTGAGTCTGAGCCAGGGAAGCTCAGGACTTCGCAGCCCAGGTCGGACAGGGCTGTCAGACGGTCGGCCGAGGCGCGGTCGTTGACGGCGATCCAGACGGGAACCTCGCGAGCGGTCCGGGCAAGCTGGCTATTGATTGGCAACCGCGCCGAGCTGTCCAGGACAAGGCGAACGGCCTGGCGAGGCCCTGGAGGTCGGGCGGTCAGTTGGGGGTCGTCGGCCAAGGCCGTGCCAATCCCCACGGCCACGGCATCGACCCGTCCTCGGAGTTCGTGGACCAGGGCGCGTGACCTCGAGCCTGAGATCCAGCGGCTATCGCCCGAGCCGGTGGCCGTCTTGCCGTCAAGGGTCATCGCCCACTTGGCTGTCACATAAGGAAACCCGGTGATGAGCCGCTTCAGGTAAGGGGCGTTGAGTCGCCTCGCGGCGGTTTGCTCCAGGCCTACTTCCACGGAGACGCCGGCTTCCTTGAGCTTCGCGAACCCGCCGCCGGACACCTTGGGGAACGGGTCGGGCATCGCCGCCAAGACCCGGACGATCCCCGCCCGGATGACGGACTCGACGCACGGAGGGGTCTTGCCGATATGGCAGCAGGGCTCGAGCGTCACGTACAGGGTGGCCCCTCGGGCCGCCTCACCGGCCCGGGCCAGGGCGACAACCTCGGCGTGAGGGCCGCCGAAGCGGGCATGGTGGCCGACGCCGACAATCCGGCCCTCGCGGACGACCACCGCGCCGACCATCGGGTTCGGCTCGACGGCCCCTCGACCCCGTTCGGCTTCGGCCAGGGCCCGCCGCATCCAGACGTCATTCAGATCATCCACAAGGTACCCACCCGCCAAAGAGGTTCTCAACCTGCTAGAACGGCTGGACCGCCGCGCCTGATGGTGGTTTCAAGGTTGGGGCGGGCTGAGGAGACGAGCTCGGCGGCTTGACCTTGGAAGCAGGCTGGGCGATCTCCTGGCCTGGCGGAAAGACAAGGCGGTAGAGGAGATGAAGCCGCCGCCAGGCCGATTCAGGAGGAAGCGGGTCAAGCGACTCGCGGACCCAACTGGGCAAGTCGGCCTCGAACCGGATGAGCCGGGCCGGATCGACGGGTTCGGGCTTGAACTCACGCACGATCAGCAGATCGTTCAAACGATGTTTGACGGCCGCAGCCTTGAGGCGGGGCGCGACCGCGTCGGCTCGCTTCTTGGAGATGGAGGTTCCATCCAGCTTCCGCCTGGCAAGCTCGGTCTCAAGCTGCTTTCTGGCGACATCGAGCCGAGCGGCCAGATCCTGGCGTTCGCGGCGAAAGTCTCGTGAGACCCCATTCGCCCTGCCCAACTCGTCGAGACGGGTTGCCTGCTCGTCAGGGTCGCGCAATGCCGAGACCGCGGCCCGCTCGGCCCGATCCAGATTGAACCAGACCTTGAGTCGCCTGGCGGTCTTCTCCAGGTCCGGAGTGGTCAGGCGGGTAAGCTGGACCCAGTCAAGGGTGGGCTGGGCGTCGATAGTCTGGCGTTGTTCGACCCGGTAGCGCTTGACCAGGGCCATCCGTTGCTCAGGGCTTGCGGCGGCAAGGCCTTGACGCTGGTCCTTGGTCAAGGTTTGAAGCCAGACATGATAGCGGCGCATTACATCAAGGTAGCGTTGTCGATCGGTCGGCTCCGCATCGGCAAGCTGCTGATCGAGTCGGCGGATGGCGGCCTGTTCGTCACCGGGCAGCGTATCAAAACGTTCCAGGTTGTTGGCCAGCGTCTGTCGATGTTCCAAAGGCATGGCCGCAAGTCGTTTGCGACTCACATCGGCATCATTGGCGGAGGTGGATTGAACCAGCGCGGCCAGGAGACTAAGGACCAGGATACTCAGGCCGGTCGTCGGCATCAGCGGCCTCAAAGAGAGGGGTCACTCGGCGAGGTCGGGGGCTTCGTCCAGCAGGTTGAGGAATTCGAAGGAGCCCACCTCGCGGTATTCGTCAATGCGCTCGGCCAGGGAAAGGTCGCGGACCAGGCGAGAGGTCGGGTCTGGCCAGAGCCATCGGGTTGCCACATAGCCCAAACCCAGAGTCAGGGCCATGCTCAAGGAGCAAACCAAGACCTGGACCGCCTGACGGGTCGCCCGACCGGCGGTCTTGGCCCACTGGTCGCCGAGGGCCGCAAGTTGGCCGACCTCGGTCAGGGTTCTGGCGGTGAAGTCGGGGGGAACCTGGGGGCGCGGGAGATGCTCCAGGAGTTCCCAGGCCTTCTCCAGGGCCTCGACCTCGGAACGGGCGCTGACACTCTGGGTAAGCTTGGTGGCCAAGGCGCGCGTCTCGGCCTCGTTCAGCTCACCATCCAGGTAGGCCACCAGGTTCGATCGCTCACCCTCGGTCAGTCGCTGTTCGGGCGACATCCTCGACATAGTTCCTCGGGGCGGACCCGCCCGACGTCGACGTTATTAGTACATGCCACCCATGCCGCCCATGCCGCCCATGCCGCCCATGCCACTTCCTCGACTCTTGAGGTGAGGAACATTGATATTCGGGCCCTGCCCCGTTCTCATACCTGGATAATACGAATCGACCCGGGTATAGTGTCGGCTTGGACCCTGCCCCCTCAGGTTCATATTGGAAACGCCATTGGGCGGGTGCCGAGGGATGCGTGAGATCCCGCTATGAGTACCGAAAGGGTGGAGGGGATCGAAGTCATACTCGCCCAGACCGGGTGTCCCGCCGGAGAGCGCTTCACGATCGACGAACGCCGCCTCCGACCGAGCAGCGGCTTTCTGGTTAATCAACAACTCCGGGCCAGGCTGGTTCGCGAGATACTGCTGACGAGGAAGGAACCAGCCATAATAGAGGAAGAACGGATCACTGAAGCCGCTACTGACCTGGGCCCGGGCGGACGAAGCGAGAACCGAGCTACCCAGAATCACCATCACACCGAGGGATATCCGGCGCATCGTCCAACCCTCCCGGAAGAGACCGCCGCCCGCCACAATCGTTCATCCGGTCCGACCGGAGGATTTGCGCGGGACGAAGATCAACCGATTCAGTATACAATACCCGACCGGCGTGGCAAGCGCCTTCGTCTTCGCCCAATGGATTGGCAGTGGTCATGACACCCATACCGTCCTCGAAACTGAGGCTTGACGACCGTGGACTCCCAAGACGCCACGTTCTGGCAAAACGCCGGCTTGATCATCGGGACGATCTTGCTCATCACCATCGGCCTGGCCGTCATCAATTTCATGAGACGTGAGGCGAAGGGGAACCTGGAAACTGAGGACGACCTGCTCTTGCCGCTCCAGCAAGCCTACAAGGCGGGCCAGATGGACAGTGCCGAGTTTCAACGAATTCGCGAATCGATCGACCGCCAGCGGACGGGCCAGAACCTCAACCCTCCGCTTCAACGTCCTTCGCCGCCCGAATCAACCGAGACCGCCACACCGATTCAGCCAGACTGATCGACCGATTCGGCCTTCTTGGTCGGCTTGCGAGTGGCGGTCCAGCCGTATTCGCTGGCCTGGTTATTCGCCCCTGTCGTTATGACCTTGCCGTTGATCGTGT
>JBDTIR010000215.1:0-6456 GCA_039936275.1 Isosphaeraceae bacterium
ATCCTGACAGCGGTTCGATACTTGAATTACTCGACAAGTACGCAAAGAAGTGAGAGTATTGGGGTCGAATGAAGTATTTATTCCTCCTGATGGAGGACTCCTTCAACGCCGACGGCTTGGTCGGAGAACCGCGCCTGATTTTCGACCACTCGGCTGCCGACGCCCATTTCGGGGCAAGCGTGTTCTGGATGAGGCGGCTGGCGGCCCTGGGCGGCGAGCAAGCGGCCATCGAGTTCTGGCAGACCAGGCGCGACGGCGGCCTACGTGGTATTGTCGAAATCGAATCGGAGTTGCCATGATTTCCAACGATCGCGAGTTGCAGGTAACGCTCGACAGACTGGCGCGGCTCCAGGCCCAGGTGTCCCATCTGCGGAAGACGGAAATGAACCCCGCGAATTATCGTGCGTCCGCATCCGGGTTCCTCTCCGAGATCGATCGCATGCAATTGGAGGTACGTGAATACCTGAGCGTCCATCCAGCCGAGTTGGCGACGACCTCCTAACCTCGCAGGTGGCCGGGACAAGCCGCAAAAGGGGAAGGGACATGTCACGATTTACTATTACCTACGTTTCCTATCCTCTCCATATTTGCGACGGGTCGCCTCTTGCTTGCGGGACCGTCCACACGGCTTTAGGATGATAGGGGTAAATTGTCGGCATGATGCGGAGGGCTGTGGGGATGGGCGCTTGGACACCGACGGCCGCGGGACGGGCCACGCTGGCGGACCTGGCCAGGACACCGGGCAAAGCCGAGCTGATCGACGGGAGGATCGTCCCACTCATGCCGACCGGACACCGTCCGAACTGGATCGCCGGGGAGATTTTCTTCAGCCTCAAGAACCACACTCGGGCGACGGGCCGAGGCGTGGCGTACACCGACAACATGGGGTTCGCCGTGACCCGGCTGGCTTCAGGTCGCGAGTCGTTCTCGCCGGACGTCTCGTATTACGACGGCCCGCTGCCGGCCGACGACATGGACTTTGTCGCCGGTTCGCCCACGTTCGCCGTCGAGGTCCGGAGCAAGACCGACTCGGGGAGCGCGGCAGTCGCGGCGATGGCCGCCAAGCGCACCGATTACTTCCAGGCGGGTACGGCGGTAGTCTGGGATGTGGACCCGCGCGCCCGCTGTCTGCATATCTACCGGGCCGATACGCCCGACCGACCCGTCACCGTTCAGGCCGGCCAGGTGGCCGACGCCGAGCCGGCCGTGCCAGGCTGGCGGCTGGCGGTGGACGACCTGTTCCCTTGAACGGGCGTGTGGCCGGGACAAAGCGAACCCCGGCTACCCACGATTTACCGCTGGTTCGACCCCGGTAAGCCGGAGCCCGAGGACCAAGGTCCAGAGGTGGTGGCATAAGCCGAGGCGATTGGGCATAATGGCGGGAATTGAACGAACCGGATTCCCGCACATCTCCTAGATCGCAAATGTCCGAGACCTCTCACATTCCGACGCGCAACGGGCCGCCGCCGGGCGGGCCGCGCTCATTCGCGGGGGCGAGCCTGTTCCTGTTGGCGGGCCTGTTCGTGGCTGCGTTGACCCTTTTTTTCCGCAGGCTCGGCCTGATTGAGCCTGGCTCGGGGGTCGATCGCGGGGCGAAGGAGATCGTTGATCTCGTCTTCCTAGGGGCGTGGCTCCTGGCCGGCTGGTTCGCCCTCCGGCTGGTTCAGGCGGTTCGGGAGTTGATCGTCCTGCACGCCGATCAAGCCAGGACGGCCGTTCGTTCGGCCGACCTGATTGAGCATGCGGTGGTTCCCGCCTTGCTCAGGATCGCCGAGGCGGTTGAGCGGGCTGAGCCCTCCACCGGGCTGATCGCCGACGTCAGGGCCGCCGCCCTGGCCAGGGCTCGCCAGGCCGTCAGAGCCGGTGATTGGCTCGAAGCCGAATCGCTAGTCCTTGACTTCGCCCGGGACTTCCCCGACGCACCCCAAGGGGCTGCCTTGCTGGACCAGATCGCCCGGGGGCGGCAGGCCGCGATTGAGGACCTGCGCGCCCGGATCGACGCCGCGAAGCAGGTCAACGATCCTGGCCGCGTCTTGGAGTTACACGACGAGCTTGCCGACTACCTTGACGGCGAGGCGCTCCGCGACCTGGACCCCGCACTGGTGTCGTGGCTGATGGGCCTGGTGCGCCTGGGAATGTCCGAGCTTCCGTTGCGGCCCGACCTGGTGGCGCTGGCCACCCGGATCGCCGAACGGTTCGGCGGAACCCCCGAAGGGGCGAGCCTGCGCAAGGCCCTGCCGGTGTTGCGTCGGAGCGTCGGGCTCTGCCCGCGATGCGCCCAGCCGTACACGGGGATCGACGACGCCTGCCCAGAGTGCCTGGCGGGGGTCGTCGCACCCAGGCTGCTGGTTCCGGTCGGCGAGACGGCGGTCAATGGCCCCGCCGCCGATCCGATCGAGGAACCGCCTTCGGAGCGCCAGGAGTCTCCCTTTCTCGATAAGGACGAACATTTTGATTGAGTCTGTTTTATGTCATTAAGTTCCTAAATGTAGGGCGACCGTCTCGGCCGCATCGGGTTTTGAGTTTGCGGCCGGATCGTCCGCCCTAGTTCGGAACGTTGCAATCCTCCTGTCTGGCAAGCCGGGCAACTTGACGAGCGGCCGACTGTCGGGAAGGATGAAAGGGTAAGAAACCGCTCGTCGCCGCCCCTTGTTCGCGCCGGCAACTTGAAAGGATCGGGCCATGACCCGTCGCTCTCCCTTGGCCTGGCTGCTGATTCCCCTGATGGGGATGGTGGCGCAGGCGCAGACACCCTTCGCCCGTTCGATCATTCCCAGCCGAAGCGCCCTGGGGCGGATCGGCCTGGAGCGCCACTGGTCGACCGCCGTCCCACTCCGGGCCGGCACGGAGCGAGTCTTGGCGTTGAGCATGGCTGGCCACGGCATCAATGAGCGCCAGCCGGGCACCGTCTACGATGCTCCGGCCACGCCCACCGGGTTCGTCAGCTTATCCGAGCTGTCGCCCCACGACGATTTTTACAAAGGGTCCACGCTCGTCTTTACCAGCGGGGGCTTGAAGGACCAGGAACGGCTCGTCACGTCTTATCTGGGGAACACCCGGGCCTTCAAGTTCGCGGCGCCGTTTCCCGCGGCGCCCGTCGATGGCGACGCCTTCGAGATCCGAGGGTATAACGAGAAGATCGTTGGGAAGGTCGCCCACGTACCGGCCACGGGGGCCCGGTTCATGAGCGACGCGCCGTTGTCGACGCGCGACGACTACTATCTTGGCTCCACCCTGGTCTTCACCAGCGGCGAACAAACCGGGGCCGCCCGCGCGATCAGCGGCTACGACGCCGCCAGCCGGACCTTCGAGTTCGCCAACCCGTTTCACGACGCTCCGGCCGATCAGGATACGTTCGCCATCCGTGGCGGCCTGATCTTCGCTCAGACCAACCGCGCCAACTTGCACGTCTACGACGCCGAGACCGGCCAGTATCTCTGGGCCGCCAACCTCGGCGCGCCCACGGCCGACGCACGACCGATTGCGGTCAACTCCAGCATGATCTTCATCACCAACCTCAAGGACCTCTCGGCCCTCGACCGCCAGACGGGGCGGCAAGTCTGGAAGATCCGCCTGGAAGACGTCCCGTCGAGCGTTCCAGCCGCCGACGAAGACAGGGTCGCGGTCGGCCTGGTCTCGGGCAAACTGCAAGGCTTCGCCACCCGCGAAACTCCGATTGACCCGGACCACCCCGAGAGGAAGCAGGCCGGCGGCTTCCTCTGGGCCTGGCAGACCAACGCCCGGCTCACCTCCAGACCCGTCATCGCCGACCGCTTGATCGCCTTCGGCAGCCAGGACGGCAAGCTCTACGTGGGCGTGCTTCATCCGTCGAGCCTGCTCTTCCGCTATCTGACCGGCGGCCCGATCACCGCCAACCTCGGCACCTATGGCTCCCGCACGCTGATCGTCCCCTCCGAGGACAACGTCGTGTACGCGGTTGATCTGTACACGGCCGAGACGAAGTGGGCCTTCGCCACCGGCGCTCCGGTGAAGCAAGAACCGTTAGTGTGCCGGGGCACCACCCCCGATATTCGCCATGAAGTGTTCATTGTTAATGTCAATGGATCAATGTACTCTCTCGATCCTGAAAACGGCGAGTCGCTCTGGAACCAGCAGGTTGGCGACGGCAAACTGCTCGCCATCAGCCAGACCCGGGTCTATCTGGCGACCGCTTTCAACGACCTCTTCGTACTTAACCGCGCCAACGGCGCCGTGGTGTCCACCCCGCGTCAGACCTTCGAACTCGCCGGTCTGGACCTGCGCGAGTATGCCTTGACCGTTATCAACAACCATAACGACCGCCTTTACATGGCGACCCCCTCGGGCTCGCTCCTCAGCCTGCGCGAGGCGGGTCAGCTCGTTCCTTATGACATCCGCGACCCGAAACGGCCCACGTTCGGCGTCATCCCGACGACCGCACCAAGGACCATTCCGGCCGTCGAGCCTATGCCCGCCGCCGCAGAACCCGCGGACGACAACGTCGTCCCCGCGCCCGAGCCGGAAATGCCTCAGTAACGCTCGCAAAACGACCCAAGCTCTGTGCAAATCTCGTGAGGCACCCGGCTCCTTGTTGAAGGGGGTCGGGTGTCTTGAACGTGAATCTATGTTGAGTTGAACGACTCCAAAGACCAAGGTTGAATCATCCCAATGGACGACCTCGTCCCCATCCGCCGCGCCCTGCTGAGCGTTTCCGACAAGACCGGCTTGATCGACCTGGCGCGCGCCTTGAACGAGCAAGGCGTCCACCTTCTGGCCAGCGGCGGCACGCGCTCGGCGTTGACCGAGGCCGGCCTGGACGTCACCGAGGTCTCAACATACACCGGGCAGCCGGAGATCCTCGGCGGTCGGGTCAAGACGCTTCACCCCAAACTGCACGGCGGCATCCTCGCCCGCCGCGACGTCGCCGACGATCTCGCCGCGCTCCAAAGTCAGGGGATTGAGCCGATTGATCTGGTCGTGGTCAACCTGTACCCCTTTGAGGCCACCGTCGCCAAGGCTGGAACGACGTTCGAGGAAGCCGTCGAAAACATCGACATCGGCGGCCCGAGCTTGATCCGAGGCGCGGCCAAGAACCACGCCCATGTGGCCGTCGTCACTGCGCCAAGCCAGTATCCGACCCTAATCGAGCAACTCCGGACGAAGGGGGGGACCACCCTGGCGTTCCGCCAGGCGTTGGCTCTGGCCGTGTTTGAGCAGACAGCCAGCTATGACGCGGCGATCATGCACTACCTGGCCCAGAGCCGCGAGGCCGGCATCGGCGAGGGACCATTTCCAGGATCGCTGGGCTTGCACTTCCGCAGACAGTCCAACCTCCGATACGGCGAGAACCCCCACCAGCGAGCTGCCTTGTACGTCGAGCCAGGAACCCGAGGGCCCAATCTGGCGACCGCCAAACTGCTCCACGGCAAAGAGTTGTCGTATAATAATTTACTCGATCTCGATAGCGCCTTGCGCCTTATCCGCCAGTTCGCCGAACCGGCCGCCTGTATTCTCAAGCACAACAACCCCTGCGGAGCGGCCGAGGCGACCAACCCGGTCGAGGCGTTCGAGCTGGCCTATGAAGGCGATCCGGTCAGTGCCTTCGGTGGGATTGTCGGCCTGAACCGGCCGGTTGATCGGGCGACGGCCGAGCGAATGTGCGTCCCCGGGCGGTTCATTGAGGCGATTCTCGCTCCCGGGTTCGAACCCGACGCCGTCGAACTGCTCACGACCAAGCCCACCTGGAAGAACAGCGTCCGCTTGCTTGACCTCGGCGCTCCGCTCGGCCCTGACTCTCCGCCGCCGACCGGGTTCGACCTGCGCCGGATCGAAGGGGGCTTGCTGGCGCAAGACTGGGACGCGATCGAGGCCGACCCAGCCCAAGGGAAAGTCGCCACGAAACGACCGCCCACCGACGCCGAACGCGCCGCCCTGGCCTTCGCCTGGACCGTCTGCGGCGCGGTCAAATCCAATGCCATCGTTTTGACCCGGGGTCGGCAACTGGTCGGCGTGGGCGCCGGGCAGATGAGCCGGCTCGACTCAGTGCGGATCGCGGTCGAAAAAGCAGGGCCACGCGCCAAGGGGGCCGTCCTGGCGTCCGACGCCTTTTTCCCCTTCCGCGACGGCCCCGACCTGGCGGCCCAAGCCGGCGTCACCGCGATCATCCAGCCCGGCGGTTCCCGGCGCGACGACGAGACCCTCGCCGCCTGCGACGAACACGGCCTTGCGATGATCCTCACCGGACGTCGCCACTTCCGCCATTGATCTCGTACTCGGCCGGTCCTTTTTGAATCAACACAACGACCCCTTTGTCTGGCAAGCCAGGCAAAGGGGTCGTTCGCGATTTTTCAAGAGGAGGCACGATTAATGATGGCCGCCGCCATGTCCACCACCCATGCCGCCGCCGCCCATGTGACCCATGCTGCCACCTCCCATGTGACCCATGCTGCCACCGCCCATGTGACCCATGCTGCCACC
>JBDTIR010000216.1:0-1908 GCA_039936275.1 Isosphaeraceae bacterium
CGGGTGAAGTCCGCCAAATTGATTCCTGAACGACGAGCTTCACCCGCTACAAGAGGAAAATCGTGGTCAATCGCGCAACGGCATGCCGTCACTTCGGGGGGCCGCTGCTCCTGATATAGCGGAAGAGGTCGCGCACCTGATCGTCGGGCAAGGGGTCGAGCAAGCCTTCAGGCATCAACGAAACCTCCGAAGGCTTCATTGATTGAACCTCGTCCTTGGGCACGATGATCTTTTGACGCTGGCTGTCGACCAAGGTGAAGGTCTTCTCGTTCTCCTCAACGATCAGGCCGGAGAGCACGCGGCCGTCGTCCAGGGCAAGGGTCTGGGCCTCGTATTCCTTGCGGATCAAGGCGCTCGGATCGACCATGCTGGTCAGAAGGAAATCCAGGTCGCCGCGCTCGGCGCCGGTGAGGTCGGGGCCGATCTTCTCCCCTTCACCGAACAGAGAATGGCAGACGGCGCAGTGCTGCTGGAAGATCGGCCGGCCGCGCGCAGGGTCGCCTTTATCCCCTTCGGGCAGGATGCCCCGTACTTCGGCAATCCGCTGGACCTTGGCCGCCGAGTTCGGACCTGGCAAGCGGCCCCAGACCTTCTCCAGCCTGGCCGTCAATTCAGGGTCGCCAAGCTGAGCGACCTGAAGCACCTGCGGGCGACGGAGGTCTTTGGGACTGACCCGCCCGTTCTCCATCGCGTCGAGCAAGCGGCCGGCCCAGCTTTTTCGGCTGCACAGGAGTCCTCGGACACGGTCGCGGAGCGACTCGGGCAGTTGGGGATACTCGGCCAGAACGACGTCCGCCACCTCGGGTTTGGTGTAATGCCCCAGGGCGTTGAGCACCGCCAGGTGGACCGATCCGCTCTCCTTGCGGCGGAGCATGCCGGTCAAGGAGTCGAGCCCCTCGACCGGCGCAACCTGGCCGATCAGATCAATCAAAGGCAGGCGATCAGCAGCCGGGGTCTTCGGGTCCGACGCCCGCTCGATCACCGTGTGCAAGGCCGACGCACTGCCCAGGCGAACCCCCAGCCTGATGAACCCGGGCGTCTTGCCGAACCGGCGTTCGTACTGATCCAAAGGGGTGACCAACTCAGCCGGCATCGCCTCGGGCCGCCGGCCTTCCAAGCCTGCGTTCATCCCTGCGATGATTCGATCGGCGGTGGTTTGAGCAACGGCCGAGTCAAGCACCTGCCCGCAGACCGCCAGGTCGGCCGGTTTCCCTCGCGAAAGCAAGGCGCGGCTGATCCGTTCCAGCAAGTGGTTCGTCACCATTGGCAATTGCTGCGCGGACGAATCCGTAAACGCCAACGCAACGGTCGGATCATCGCGCATGTGCCGTTCAATAGCCCACCAGATCAAGAGGGGAATATGCGGATCGTTGACATCGTCAGATCGCGCGACCAAGGCGAGCAAGATGGGTTTGGCGGTCGGGAACGGCCAGCGCTGGCAGCTTGCGGCCAGTTGACTGCGCACCAAGGGGTCGCCGTCTTCCCTGGCCAACCTGATCAAGCGGTCGCGCAAGGCGATGTTCGGGTTGTCGCCCTGATCGCCGAGCCGACGAGCGACCCATCGCCGGACGCCGGGGACGGGATGATCGAGCAACTTCAAGGCGGTCGCGTCGTCGAGCCCGCCGCTGACGTCCAGGGTCCAGAGATCGCGCATGGCCGTCGGCTCGTCACGGTCCTTACTCAGCAAGGTCTTGAGCTTCGGAACAACTCCCTGGTCGGCGCGTTCGGCCAGGATGCGTCTGGCCATGTCGGGCCACCAGTCGTTGCCGGACGTCCTCAAGCCCACAAGGTCGTCGCTCGACCAGGTTGACAGGTCGAACGGCTTGACGTGTTCAGGTTTTCCATAAGAAATCTTGTAGATTCGTCCATTCGTCTTATCCCAGTTGTCGCGCGGGTCAAGATGGCTGG
>JBDTIR010000217.1:0-5919 GCA_039936275.1 Isosphaeraceae bacterium
TAATCTGGCGCGGTTCTCCCCGAAGGTTCGCGTCAGGGGATGAGACCTCGACGGCGGGCGCGACGTTCCAGGCGCTGGGCGCGGCGTTCTTGGGGGGTGAGGGGGGGCGGGGCGTTGGGGTCTCGGGGACGGATCAGTTGGTTAAACATTTCCACGCCGCCAAGGGCGGCGCCGCGGCGGAGGAAGTCTTCGCCGAGGTCGCGGAAGTTGACACCGAGGGCCTGGCCGTCGATCTTGGGTTCGGAGAGCGTGCCACGGATCGGCACGGTGAGGCCAATACCGTCCATCAGGCCGCCGAGGACGGGGCGGTTGGCGGCAAGGCTGGGCGTCAACGGGAGGTGGGCGCGCATGTCCAGGGTTCGGTCGAAACCGACGGTCCCTTCGAGGTCAATCCGGGCCAGGCGGCCGATCGGGATCGACAGGCCGCGCTGGTAAATCTGGCCGTTGGCGATCGAGAGGAAAATCGGATTGTCGAGGTTCAAGGTCGCGTCCTGGCGGCCAATCAAGGAGAGCAAGTCTCGACTGAGCGGGCCGGGGATGAAGGCGACGTTCTGGAAGACCATCTTCCCTTCGACGACTGTCGAACGACCGTGATCGGCTCCCAGGGGGATGATCGCGCGGTCGATCGTGCCTGAGATCAGGCCGCGGACCTTGGTCGCGTCGCGAAGCACGGGGGCCGCGAACGCCAGGACCCGGCTCGATACCTCGTCATTAATCTGGGCGTTCTCGATGCCGGAGCCTGGCTTGAAGGCGAGCGAGAGTCCGCCGGCCTGGTCGCGAATGATCTCCGGATCAAGGTGGACCAGGCCGCCGTTGAGACTCGTCCGGATCGGTTCCAGACTCAGTTGTCCGCCTTGGAACTGCACGGCGATCGGCGCGGGACCGAGCCTCAGGCCGTACACGTCGGCGCTGGTCAGGTCAAACCCGACCCCGGCGTCGAGTCCGTTGAGCCAGTCGCCCGACGGGTTGCTCGCCAGCGAGCCAACCAGATGCACAGGCCCTGGCCGCCCATCGACGCGGGCCCCTGGTTCGACCTCCTCTTGCAGCCGAGCGTTCAGCGCCTTCCAGTCGGGAACCAGGCGGCCTTCGAGATCAGCCAGGCGACGGCCGCTGAGATCCTCGATCTGGCCGGACGCCTCCAACCTGGCGAACGGCGTTAACAGGACGATCTCGGACAGGTCGATCCGGTCCCCTTCGGCCCGATAGGTCCCTTGGAGGTCGAGCGCCAGGGACCGTTCGGCGGGCGGATCAATCAGGCCAAACGCCTCGACCCGTCCCGCGAACTGGAGCCCGTCCTGGTTCCTGACCGTCCAGCGCGAGGCCCAGTGGCCGTCCAGGTCGATTGGATCGCGCTTGGTCCAGGCCGCCAGGGCCTTGCTCGACGCGGCCAGGTCTCCAGAGACGGCCAGGTCGGCCCGGAACCCGTCCTGACCGATCCCGACCACGCGCAAACCATCGGGGGCCAGGCCGACGGCGCTGGACTCCGCGACAGGCAAGGGCAAGGGCATGGGGGCGAGAACCAGGGACCCCGACTTCGGATCAAACCGGCCTTGACCGGCCAGACTCAAGAGGGCCTCAGGGGCTGCATCGCCATTGGGTCGCGCGTTGACGCGAACTTCATCTAATGTCAAAATATGTTCGCTCCAGAGACCGGCAACATGGCCGTCGAACCTGCCGACGGAGAGCGGGGCCTGGGCGAAGGCGTCAAGGTGCAGGCCGTCGGCTTTGGGAAAGGCGGTCACATCCGCCGTCCAGTCGCCGCTGGCAAGGCCGACCTGAGCCAGGGTCCAGGCGGCGGGCAGTCCGGAATCGGTTGCGGGGCCTTGAACGTGTGCTTTGATGCTGATCGAGTCGCGTTGAAAGTTCGCTGGCCCTTGAATGTGAAGTCCATCGACGTCGGCGGTGAGTGCGCCGAGGAACTGGCCCTTGGTGCGTTGATAGTTGGCCTCGAAGTGTCCTTCGCCGGCCAGTTTGAGGGTGCCGAAGTCGATCAAATCGCCAAGCTGGCGATGAAGACCGTTCAGGTCGAACGTGCCGGCGACCTGGATACCTTGATCGACGTCGCCAGAGCCGACGGCGTTGAGGAACGGGCTTTTGACCGCCAGGTGCTCCAGGCGAAGGGCGTTCAGGTCGCCCAGGAGTCTGGCGGAGACCTGGGCAGGATCGCGCAGGGTCACAACCCGGTCGTTGACGTGGGCGGTCAGGTCAGAGAGTTTGACCTCGGCGTCCCAGCCCGGGGTCTTGCCTGGAAGGGCGGCGACCTTGAGCGTGGCCGAGCCTTTGTCCAGGGACCAACCGTCGCGAATCCGGAGCGTCTGGGGGACCAACTGGGCGAGTTTGGCCAGGTCGAGCGTCCCTTGGATGTGGGTTGTGCCGGTCTGGTCG
Source organism: Isosphaeraceae bacterium (assembly GCA_039936275.1). Lineage (GTDB taxonomy): Bacteria > Planctomycetota > Planctomycetia > Isosphaerales > Isosphaeraceae > JBDTIR01. Next base: position 2,386 of record JBDTIR010000217.1, read on the forward strand.
GGGAGCGCGCCGCGACCGTTGAGCGAGCCGACGGGCGACTTCAGGGCGAATTCGTAAACCGTTTTGGAACCGGCCGACGTATCGACGTTCCAGTTGGCTTCGACGCGATCAAGCTGGGGCTGGTCGCCACGCAGCGGCGGACCTTGGGCAGCCAGGTGAACGGCGACGGCTTTGCCGTTTGTGTGCCAGTTCTCGCCGATTTTGTCGACGGCCGCGTTGCCGCTGAACCGCCCACGGGTCGTGACGCCCGCCGCCTCGACGGCCAGGGGCCAGTCAAGCATGGCCAGGGTCGCCGAAAGTTTGGGAGCGGCCTGCCAGCGGTCGAAATCGCCCTTGAATTTCAGGTGGGGGGCGTTGCCCTTGCCCTTTGGGGGCGCGGGGTCGCTGAGTTGAAGGTCCCAGATCAACGGCCCGGGAAACGGAGGCCGGTGGATGGTCAGGTCGGCCCTGGATGCAGTCAAAGGGCTGGCCAGGTTGGGACTGCGGAGCTTGAAGGTTCCTTGGCGGACCTTGATGGTCAAATCCACTTTGGGATCGGGGCCGAAGATCGGCTTCAGGGCCTCATAAAGATCGAATGAGCCGTCAGCCCGGCGCTCGATGTCAAAGTTGGCACGACCGAGGTCGAGCGTGCCGTATCGGGGGCGGTCGAACAAGATCCGGGCGAGGTTGCGGTCCCAGACGACCCGAGGGGCGAAGGCGACGTGATCGTGCTCCGCGTCAATGATCGTGAAGCCGGTCATGACCGTCGGGCCGAACCAGGAGAAGCGGAAGGTCGCGACGTCAAGCCCGCCAGGGGCCAGAAATTGGTTCGCCCTGGCCAAGAGCCATCGCCTCGCCGGTGGAGTGCCCAGGGCCCAAGGCAGCGCGAGGATGACGCCGAGGATGGGCACGATCAGAACGAGCAGGAGGATGAGCCACCGTCGCCTTCGCCTTCGCGGTTGAGCCGGAGCAGGGTTGGTCATGAGAGGCGGGTTCCTTCGAGATCTACCGGCGTTTGGGCGATTGGCTCGGGAAGTTCCAGCCGGTTCGCCTTCCCATTCTACCCATCAGGAACCTCGACGGGCACCCGCTGGCGATCCGAAGGCGGGAAATCGAAACCTCTGCGAAGCCAACGGCCGACCCCTCTTCCCGGATTGGGGGGTGGTCGCTACGATTTCGAAAGTGGAACGTGGCCGATGGGCGAAGATGCCCAAACAGGGAGGAACCAATGGCAGACGGGGTGCGCTGGCGGCTGGCGGGAATGATGGCTTTGATTTACGCGGTCCAGGGGGCCTGGTGGCCATTATTGGCCATTCACCTGCGCGACCTGGGCATTGAGGGGCGGGCGCGCGGCTGGATGTTCGCCACGATGGCCCTGGCGTCGTTGGTCACACCTCTGGGGGCCGGACAGTTGGCCGACCGCCTGATGCCCGCGCAGCGATTGATGGCCTTGATTTACGCCCTGGGCGCTGGCCTGCTCATGCTGGTGGCGAGCGGCCAGGCGACGTCGTTCGTCTCTTTGTTCGCCCTGATGATGGTCTACTGGCTGCTCATGGCCCCGGCCGGCGGTCTGGGAGGAGCCCTGGCCTTGCGAAACCTGGAGCGGCCCGCCGAGCAGTTCGGCGGAGTGAGGCTCTGGGGGACGGTCGGTTGGATGGCGAGCGGCTGGCTGGCCTCGCTGGTCATGGCCTTGCACGGTTCAAGCGGGGCCGGGCAAGGGACGTATGACGCCTTCTGGATCGCGGCGGTCCTGTCGGCGACGCTGGCCGTCTTTAGCCTGAGCTTGCCGCACACGCCTCCTTTGTCGGTCGGGACCAGGGGGATTGACCTCCGCGAGGCCCGCGCACTCTTGCGCCGGCCGAGCGTCGCCGTGCTCCTGGTCACGGCCTTCGCGGTCAGCCTGACAACGCCGTTTGTTTATCAGGTGGTCCCGCCTTATTTGACCACGTTGGGCCTTCCTCGGTCGCGAGTGGCGATGGCGATGAGCCTGGGCCAGATTCTTGAAGTCAGCATGCTGGTAGTCTTGCCCTGGTGCTTGCGTCGCCTTGGCCAGCGAGCGACCCTGACCCTTGGAATCGCAGCCTGGGTGGCCTATTATGCGGTCCTCTCGGCGCATCCGCCGCTCTGGGTCGCGCTCTTGGGCATCCCCTTGAACGGGGTGGCGATCGCCTTGTTTCACATCGCCGGGCCGATGTACCTCGACAGCCAGGCCCCACCGAACCAACGGGCGAGTGTCCAGTGTCTCTATGTCATGATCACGGCGGGGGTTGGCAACCTGCTGGGCAACCTGCTCGCCGGAGAGTTGGTCGGCCGTACCGGAGGCGTCAGCGCTTCGGTCTTTCTGGTTCCTTGCCTGGTCAATCTCGGCCTCTTCCTCTTCTTCGCGCGGTCGTTTCATCCCGAATGCCAGACGCAGACCCCGAACCCGGAGCGTATAGACCCCCCCTTGGTCGCTCTCGACCTGTCGTAGGCGGGTGAAGCCCTCCGATGGTCTTCCTTCCCAAGAGAAGTTCGCAGGGCTTCGAACGAGTGATCGGCGCGGGCCGCCCTTGATGAATTCTCGGGATTGGGGCTACGATGGGTGTACGATCAAACGGGAGCGTCAAGGACCGAGTCAAACAAAAAGGGAGCGGTGATGGCGAGTCGGGTCGTCCTGGCGATGAGCGGTGGGGTGGATAGCTCGGTGGCCGCGCACTTGCTGAAAGCGCAAGGGCACGAGGTCATCGGTCTGTTCATGCGCACAGGAGCCCATGCTCAAGACGCCGAGCGACGGGCCAAGACCTGTTGCAGCGCGACCGACGCGCTCGATGCTCGGGCCGTCGCCGATCGCCTGGATATTCCGTTCTACGCGCTTGACTTTGAGCCGGATTTCGCCAGGATCATGGACCAGTTCGCCGACGAGTATGTCGCCGGACGGACTCCGAACCCCTGCGTCATGTGCAACATCTGGCTCAAGTTCGGTAAGCTCTGGGCCTATGGTCAGCAGGTCGGGGCCGATTTTGTCGCGACCGGCCATTACGCCCGGATCGCGGCCGACCCCGAAGGGCGTCCCCGGGTCGCCCGCGCCCTGGACCGCGACAAGGACCAGTCTTACGTCCTGTTCGGTTTGAGCGGCGAGGTTTTGCCGCACGTCCTCTTGCCTGTGGGCGATTATCGCAAGGCGGAGATTCGCGAGTTGGCCCGCGCCCTGAACTTGCCGGTTCACGACAAGCCGGACAGCCAGGAGATTTGCTTTGTCCCTGACGACGATTACCTCGGCTTTGTGCGAGCCAGGCGGCCAGGACGCGAGACCTCCGGAGCGATCGTCGATGAGGACGGCGCCGCGTTGGGTCGGCATAACGGGGTGGAAGGGTTCACCGTCGGCCAGCGTCGCGGCCTGGGGATCGCCGTCGGCGCGCCTCGATATGTGGTCGGCATTGACGCCCTGACCAAGACCGTGACCGTCGGCCCGCGCGGCTCGTTGGAGAAACCCGGGCTGAACGCCTCCAGGTTCCACTGGCAAGGCCCCAGGCCCAACGGTCCGACCCTTTGCCTGGCCCAGATTCGCGCCCACCA
>JBDTIR010000218.1:0-3779 GCA_039936275.1 Isosphaeraceae bacterium
GGTTCGAAACCGGGAGGATTGCCAAAGGTCTAGGATATTGATTGCGGATTCCAAATTCCTGATTCCAAATTCCAAGAGATTATTCACCACAAGTGTTCAATCCGCAATCAACCCCTTGATGGTCGAGTCGCCACCGGATCATTGGACCAACAGAGAATCGCGGCCTCTATATTCTGAACACATGACGATAAACTACGGAACCCATCTTGGAATCTCGACTCCTGGAATCTGCAATCTGGAATCTGCAATCCACCCAGACTCGAAAGCCGTTGGCAAAGGAGGATGATCCAGGTTAGGCTCGTTGGTTGCGGGAACCATCGGCGTCTTACCAAACGAGTTCACGCCGGATTTGGGAACGATCGAAGGGGGCCAGGCGGGCATGTCGGACGCGAGGATCAAGTTTCGCTGTTTCCAGTGCAATCGACTTCTGGGCGTCTCCGCATCGAAAGCGGGGACAATTGTTGCGTGCCCGAAGTGCTCGGCCGAGTTACTCGTGCCAGTCCAGAACGAGAGCGATGGCGAAAGCGAATCTCAAGGGTCGCTAATTGAAGTCGATCCGGCGAGCGTCTTCCGAAACCTGCTTTCGACGCGGCCCGAAGCCTCCGCCCAACAACCGCAAACGCCGCCCACGCCCCCGAAACCCGAACCGGTGCGCCAGCCTCCAACGTTCTTGGGCATACCCACCCCGCCGATGACGGAAGCCTCGTCGCCGATGTTCACCGGCAAGAGCAATCCTCCGGAAGCGGAGCAAGCCAACCCCTTCTCGTTCCTCCAGACCGAGCAACCCGCCCCGCTCCGAACCGAACCAACGCACCGACGCCTCAAACCCGCTGAACCCGCGGCGCCGAGCCCCGCCCCGCCGCCTCCTCAAGCCGATGAGCCGACCCAACGACACGAACCGCACAAATCAGCCAGGTCGAAACCCGCATCTTCAAGACCTGCGAAACCCGCGCCGCCTCCGACGCCCAAAGTGGAAGTCCAAACGCCTGTCTTCGTCCCGGCGCCGAGCCCTCCCCCGGTGGAGGAGCCTGTCTTTCCGTCGATCCAGATCGAGCCACAACCGCTGCGCGACGAGCCGGCCCCGTTGCTCCCGCCTGTCCAGGTCGAGCCCTCGCCAACCCTCTCCCAACGCGAGCCGCCACCCCGGCGCAACGACGTGGTCTTGCCCCGCACGGCGGTCATCCTCTGGTCGTTCCTGGTCTTGATGACCATGGTCCTGGCCTTCAGCACCGGACTGCTGACCGGGCATTTCCTCTGGAAATCCACCATGCCTGCCGCCGTTCAGGCCCGGGAACCGGCCCCGATGGTGCCGGATCAGCCTTGATAAATAATCAATGGCGATCGATTGTATAGTTTTTCTAATAAATCATAATATCAATTCTTCGAATCCAGGTTCCGGCCCAGGTTGTTTGTGATCGGGGCCTGTCCTCTTGTAGAATTGAGTCCTTCCGCGCGGCCAGGCAACCGGCCACGCCGCGTTTGACCTCCTCATTCAATTAGCCAGGGATTGCCGACGATGCCGACCGAACCGAAGGCCCACGCCATGCGTTCCGACACTATCAAGCGGGGCGACTCCCGCGCCGCGCATCGCAGTCTCTTGCGGGCCACCGGCGTCGGTGAGGGAGACTGGGACAAGCCATTCATTGCCATCTGCAACAGTCACGTCGATATCATCCCCGGCCATGTTCACCTGCAAGAGGTGGGCAACTATATCAAGGAGTGCGTCCGTGAGGCAGGCGGCATGCCGTTCCTGTTCAACACGATCGGCGTCGACGACGGGATCGCGATGGGCCACCAAGGGATGCGGTATTCGCTGCCTTCGCGGGAACTGATCGCCGATTGCGTTGAGACGATGATCGAGGGGCATCGGTTCGACGCCATGATCTGCATTCCCAACTGCGATAAGATCGTCCCCGGCATGTTCATGGGGGCGATGCGATGCAACATTCCCACCATCTTCGTCTCGGGCGGGCCGATGGAGGCCGGACGGACCGAAGACGGCAAGACGGTGGACCTGATTGACGCCTTCGTGGCCAGCGTCCAGCGCCAGAACGGCACGATCAGCGCCGGGGAACTGGAGTCGATCGAGAAAGCAGCCTGCCCGACCTGCGGCAGTTGCTCAGGGATGTTCACCGCCAACAGCATGAACTGCCTGGCCGAAGCGCTCGGCATGGCCTTGCCCGGCAACGGCACGGTTCTGGCGACCTCGGCCGATCGTCGGATCTTGTTCCAGAGAGCCGCCCAGCGAATCGTCCAGCTTGGCAAGGACTTCGGCAAACTCGGCCCGGGCCACGGGCTCTTGCCTCGCGAGATCGCCACGCATTCGGCGTTTGACAACGCCATGATCCTCGACATGGCGATGGGCGGCAGCACGAACACGCTCCTGCATATCCTGGCCATCGCCCATGAGGCCAAGGTTCCTTACGGCATGGACCGGATCAATGAGTTGAGCCACAAGACGCCGAACCTGTGCAAGGTCGCGCCGTCGGGCAAGTATCACGTCGAGGACATCGCCCGCGCCGGAGGGATTCACACGATCCTTGGCGAGGTGGCGCGCGGCTGCCCCGGCTTGCTTGACCTGTCGTGCTCGACCGTCACCGGCAAGACCCTGGGCGAGAACATCGCCGAATATGACGTGCGGGCCGAGACGTCCTCGACCGAGGCCAATCGCCTGACCCGGGTTCGCCCGGGCGGCGAGCGCACTAACCGCGCCTGGACCGTCGCCAGCGTGGCCGGGGCCCCCGGGAGCGCGGTCGCCGTGGCCGAAGCCACGACCGCCGTGCCGGTCAACGTCGTCGCCGGACAGGGTAACGGCAATGGGAGCGCCGACGTCGGCGACGACGGGTTCGACCCCTTCGACGCGATCAGGACGGTGGAGCACGCCTATTCGCAAGAAGGCGGCTTGACGGTCCTCTACGGTAACCTGGCCCCCGACGGAGCGGTGGTCAAGACGGCGGGCGTGGACCCGAAGATGATGATTCACACCGGCCCGGCGGTGATCTTCGAGGGGGAAGAAGCGGCCTATAACGGCATCGTCTTCGGCAAGGTGAAGCCCGGCGACGTGGTCGTGATCCGCAACGAAGGACCAAAAGGCGGCCCTGGCATGCAAGAAATGCTGGCACCAACGACCGCGATCAAAGGGGTGGATCTCGGCGACAAGTGCGCTTTGATCACCGACGGCCGATTCTCCGGAGGCACGGCCGGGGCCTCGATCGGCCACGTCAGCCCCGAAGCCGCCGTCGGCGGGCCGATCGGCCTCTTGCGCGAAGGAGACCTGATCGAGATCGACATCCACGCCGGCCGGCTCTCGGTCAAACTCACCGACGCCGAACTTGCCGAGCGCCGCCAAAACTGGGTCGCCCCCGCCCCTCGGATCACCAGCGGCTACCTGGCCAAATACGCCAGCATGGCCACCAGCGCCCACACCGGGGCCATCTTGAAGTGGGATTGATCCCTTCCCCAAAAAATTAGGCGTCCGGGACGAACCCCGGACGCCTTTTGAATTTCCGGTCGCCTCTCCCCGTGGACGGAGTTTCGCTCAATCTGGCACTTGGCCCTCGTCACCGAGCGCCTCATTGAGCACCGTCCAGAATGACGGCGTCATGCGAATCTCGAGCAACGAACCGGTCCCCCGCGTTGGCAGCCAGATCCGAGAGGGACTCTGAAACGTTCCCTCGCCGCCGAGCCCACTGGCGCTCATTGGGAGAAAATAGTATCTCAGGTCGAAACATCCATCTGTGAATGGTTCGGCATGGTCCGGAACTCGGTCGTTGCGCCTC
>JBDTIR010000219.1:0-5339 GCA_039936275.1 Isosphaeraceae bacterium
CAATATTTGACGCAATCATATGCTCGCGATGGCGGTATCCACGGGTAATCGTCCCACGGCGCGGCCCGACCTTCTCGATCACGCCTTGCCCCTGGCTCCCCGGCCGAAACCAGACCCGGTCGCCGACGGCGATCACGTTGCGTCCCTCGATGGCCAACGACTTGAGCAGTCGGCGCACGCCGCAGCGGATCAACTCCCCGTCGTCGTCCTCGACGATCGATTCCAGGCCGTGAATCCGCACCACCCGGCCCGGCCGACACTCAGACAGATCCACCGAGAGCCTGGCGGCCGGATCGTCGGACGTCGAGGCGTCGTCTCCCTCAGTCACGTCCTGCATGACCGTCCGACGCCTGGACAGGTCTCCTTTGGCGCGAATACGTTCGGCCGAGACTGGCTCCGGCCCTGTGGGGTCGGCGCGGCCGTAGGCGCGGGTCAGGTTGCTGTCCCGGACCCGTTTTTGCCGGTTCTTGCGGAAATCAACCCGGACTTTCTTCTTCTTGGCCAAGCGGCACGCCCCTTCTCCTTCGTTCCTCTGCGGGATCATTCCTCGCGACCATCTCAAGGCTATGAGCCGTCCCTCGCTTCTGTCAATCGACAACGCCTCAGCCTCAACCCAGGGTTTCCTCCCCTGCAAGAACGCGGGCGACGAAGCGGTCCATCTCGGCCAGTTCTTCGGTGAACGGGGCCTGGACGGGGGGGAAGCGGAAGCCGGTCTTGGGGTCGAGATCGAAGGCAGTAACGCGGAAGCTGATGGCGAACCGCTCGCGTTTCCACTGGGCGAAGCAGATCAGGCGGACGAACTTGCGGACGTCAGCCGCGAACCGAGGAAGGTCGTCCGAGTAGATCGAACGCACGGCGGGCCAGAGCCGTCGGAGGACCTCGGCAGGGTCAAGACCAAGCTGAACGAAGGCGTACATGATTTGATCGAGCACGACGAACGGCATCAAGTCAGCCTCGTCGGTCTGCGCCTGGCCTGGCGGACGAAGCTCGGCGGTGGCTTCCATCACGTTGACCTGCTCGAACCCGGAGAGGTGGTGGAACTGCCGCGCCCAGGCCAGATAAAGCATGACCAGGCTCTTGGGCACGTCGGCGATCGGTGCCAGGCCGCCGCTGGAATCGCCGTCCATCGTGGTGTAGCCGACCGCCGCTTCGCTCTTGTTGCTGGTCACCAGGAGCAAGGCGTTGTGCAGGTTGGCCACGGTCCAGATCAGCATCCCCCGCAACCGCGCCTGGATATTCTGCAAGGGGATGTCGTGCTGGGGATTGTCCCAGCTTAACGGATCGCCGGTGAGTCGTTCGACGGCGGCTTGCGAGGCGTCGAGCGCCGCTTGAATCGGGCCGTCGAGGAACCTGGCGCCCAGTTCCCCGGCCACGGCCCGAGCCGCGTCTCGGGTAGCCTGGCTAGAATTCTCGGTGGCCAGATAGGCGCAGAGGAAGTGCTCACCGACGTGCTTCGCCAGGGCTTCCGGGGAGAGATCAGGGTTGTTGTAGCGGAACATCCGCTGGACGATCAGGGCGACCATCGCGCTGTCGCGACCGCCGGAGAGGGCCAGGCAGAGCGTCTTGATCCCGGTCTTGCCCACATAGTCGCGCAGAGCCAGGGCCAGGGCGAGTTCCAGCTCCAGATGGTTCAGGTCGCGCTCGCCGATCGCCTGGCCGTTGAAGATCGAGGCTTCGAGGTAACGAAGCGAGGGGTCGGGGTGCTCAGGCTCTGGCGGGACCCAGTACGGCGGAGGCGGCGGGGCGACGCGATCGGTCGCGTAGTCGCCGGCCACCCGCACCGTCGCCGGCGAGGCCCCAAAGGCCCCGGCCCGGGAGCGGCCAAGCTGGTCGCGCCAAGAGCCTTCCTCCATCCGAGCGTGCCGGACCTCGCCCAGATCAATCACCCGGTCCATCAGTTCCCATTCCCGATTGAACACGAACCGACGCCCCTCGGCCTCGATCCGACCGTTGAGCGCGATGAACAAACTGCCGTCGAAGATCAGCCGCGTGGCGTCGCATCCCATTAATGATGTATACAAATAAGCGCAGTGATCTTCCAGACTAGTCTGACGAACCATTCGCCGCCGAGCGCGATGCTTGCCAATGGTGAACCAGGAGGCCGACGGGTTGAGCAAGATCTCGGCGCCTGCCAGGGCGTAGGTCGAGCCCGGGCGGATGCCTTTCCAGGCGTCCTCGCAGATTTCGAAGGCGCAGGTGCCCAGGCCGGGCAGTTCGAACATCTGCGTGCCCATGGGCGTCTCGGAGCCGTCGGGGCCTCGGTACGTGACCAGGCGGCCGTGGGGCCAGGGGGAAAAGTACCGGTTCTCGTACTCGACGTCGCCGTTGGCGAGGTTCTCCTTGCCGACCAGGCCAACCAAAGCGCCGTCGGCGAGCAGGGCCATCGCGTTGTACAGGACGCCTTCAAAGAGGATGGGGAGGCCGACCGCGACGGCCAATCCTCGGGTCGCGTCGGCCAGGCTCGCCATCCGCGCCCAGGATCGTTCGACCGTGCCGACCCTGAGCAGGCGGTCGCCCAGGCTGTAGCCCGAGACACACATCTCGGGCAAGAGCAAGAGCCGAGCGCCGACCCCGCGCGCTTCGGCGATCGTCTCGCGAATCCGGCGGTCGTTCCCTGCCCAGTCGCCCACGGTCTGGTTCAACGACGCCACGGCGACATGGGCCTGATGATTGCCGATCCTCATCCGGTTTGCCCACCCTTCGCGGTCCAAAAAGGTCTTCAAACGCACGGAAACCCGCGCCGATTTCCGAAAGGGTACGGCCTTCAAGGCGTGCGGTCAAACAAGGAAATCCACAAAGCGGAAGGATTGCAAAGTCCAGATTCCAGATTCACAAATCTCAGAATGGTCGTCGTCCGTCCCGATCATTATTCAAAACAAATCGCATCTTTTTTAGTTTATTCATTCAAAAAGATTCCGAAATAGACCAAGGCCGTTACCAGAGCCGCCAGCAAGACCCCAAGGGCCAGCAGGCGGGCGGGGCGAAGTCGGACGGCCTGGGCGAGAATGGTGAGCAAGATCCGGCGGCCGTCGCGAAAAGCGCGAAGCTTGCTGGTGGTGCCGGCGATCCGAGGATGATAGGCGACCGGCGTCTCGACCACCCGCAGGCCAAGGGCGACGGCCTCGGCGGTCAGTTCGGTCTCGATCTCGAAGCCGGTCGATCGGAGCTGGACCGAGTCGCGGAATCGTTGAGAGAAGACGCGGTAGCCCGAGAGCAGGTCGCCGGGGCCTTGCCCGATCAGGATGCGGAACGCGGCGCGGATCAAGACGTTGCCCAGGCCGCGCACCGGCGTCATCGCCCCCAGTTCAGCCACGGGTTGGCGCGCGCCCACGGCCATGTCAGCCGAGCCGTCAAGGATCGGGCTCAAGAGCAGGCCGACCGACTCGGCCGGATAGGTGCCGTCGCCATCAACCAGGACCACGGCCTCAAGCCCTTTGAGCGTGGCAAAGACCGCGCGCACAGCGTACCCCTTGCCCTGGTCGGGAACCGGCACGACCCGCGCGCCTTGGGCTCGGGCGATCTCGCCGGTGCCGTCGGTCGAGTTATTGTCGAAGACGACAATCTCCGCCTCGGGCAAGGCGGCGCGGAACTGGGCAATAACCGTCGCAATCGCCGCCGCCTCGTTATAACAAGGAATGGCGACGGCAACCGATCGGCGGGTGTCGGTGGTCGGCACGTTTGGGGGTATTCGCTCGTTGAGGGGATTAACCTTGGGTCGAAGTGCGTCGTCCCTTTTTGACGTTCTGGCGGACGACGCCCGGCGATTGTCCCCGGAATCCCCGGTCGGGTCAACCTTCGCCACCAGTCGTCTCCCGGGAGGTTTTGTCGGCGGTGGCGGTGGCGCGTAGTCTCGCCACCGGTGCGGATGCCTCACGAGCCAAGGTCCGCCATCGGCACGGGTTCGGAGTACCGAACCTCAAGGCACCCGAACCTGGCCACCCGTCGCCGAGTCTTGGGTTCGCTCGGCGCACTGGCCTTGGGTTCGCTCGGCACTGCCGTCTTGGGTTCGCTCGGCGCACCGGCATTGGGTTCGCTCGGCGCACCGGCATTGGGTTCGCTCGGCACCCACTGCCCACTACCCACTACTACCTGATCCTCGCGAATTGTCAAAGAGCGATGGCGCGGAATGCACCATGGTGGATCATCGATTTTCGACCGCCGAGATATCACCCAAGGTCTGGCGAATTCTCGACCGGCCACCCGGCCGAAGACACGGTTTCGGAGTACCGAACCTCGCGGCACCCGAACCCTGGCCACCCGTCACCCGAACCCTTGGCCATCCATCGCACGGTCGCCCAGGGCTCGCCGGAGGATCGGCCGGGTCATCCCCGTCGAGTCCCGAGGGATCATTGATTCGGAGCCAGACCGGCACCTCGACGGGACGATCGGGGGCCCTGATCGCCCACGCTCCCGAGCGTCCGAGACAACATTGATGAATGGCGTCAGAAGATCCGAGACTTCCGGAATATGGAGCCTTAACGAGCAAATCAACCCCAATTTTCAGCCTGATCGAGAAAATCTGGACGATATCACCTCGAAAAACAGGGCGTGGCGACTCACTACTTTTCTTAAAAAGACATTGGGTAACCACTCTCAGAGCCCTTCAGTAAAACCAACAACGCTTCCGAACATGGCCTGCGTGATTTATCGAGATGCACGGCCTCGATCCGCATAAGAGTAAACGACACACTACGAAAATTTTCCGAAAATCCCAAAACTCCTCTTTCAAACCGGGCAGACGGTTCGGTATTCATGGAATGCAAGAGCATTGCCGCCCGCATGACGCTGCGCGCTCTGACGCGCAAGGGGTCATGGGTGGCTTTCTCAGGACGCCGAAGAACCGGCGGACTGGTGAATCTCGACGACGAATGTTGACATCGTTGCCTGGTATTGAGGAAACCCACCGTAGGGACGCAGAATCCAGGCCCAACACCACCGCACTCCTTTGAAGAGAGTGCAGCCTCTAAGTCATTGCGAAAAAATCAGTTGAGCAATGATCCTCAATGTGGGACAGCCGCCCTCGGCTGTCCTGGTTTGAGACAGTCGGCGCAGCTGTCCCACATTCAAGGATAGACATCCGACGATTTGCTTGATTTATGATTTCGCGGTTCCTAAGTGAATTCTCTTGCTCGCACGAGAACCTGAACACCGTCGGTACGTGGTTTCGGAGTATCCGGCACGATCGGTCTCGTCGAGGAATGCTCTTGAACGTGAAGGAGTTGGTTCTCCTTCCATTTCCCCCACAGGAGTTCGCAGCTATGTCCCGCCTTTGGCTTACCCCCTCGCGCCTCTTCCCCGGGACCCGTTCGACTGATCGCCGGCGCGTCGCGAAGAACCGC
>JBDTIR010000220.1:0-11493 GCA_039936275.1 Isosphaeraceae bacterium
AGGCCGCGAGGCGATGGTGATCCGCACCGCTTGGCCGAGTTTGATCTCGGTGCTGAACCGCTCGGGGACGTCGGCCCAGAGCCGGAGCGGGTCTTCGATCACCAGATCGGCGACGGCTTCGCCGTCCTTAAGCATCTGCCCTTCGGCAACATATCGCTTGGTGATCGCGTAAGTGAATAATTGTTCGTGCCCTTTGGGCGGATTGGAGAGCGCCGGGGCGCGGATCACGGTGTCGTTGCGGTTTTCCTGAGCGACGTCGAGCGCCACCTTGCTGACCAGGGCGTTGGCCAGGGTCGTCTGGGCGGCGACGACGGCGTTGTCCAGGGCCGCCACGGCGGCATCGACGTCGTTTTCGGCGTACTGAAGTTCCTGGGCCGTGCCGGCGCCACGGTTGGTCAACGACCGCTGGCGGTTGAGGTTGGTCCGGGCGCGATCCAAGGCCACCTTCGCCTGGACGACCGACGGGATCGTCATCACGTCGAAGTCTCTGGGCAAAATCTGTTTATCGCGGAGCTTGGCCAGTTCGGCCATGAGCCGCTTGTCCTTGGGATTGGCGCCGAGCTTGGCCAGTTCGGCAAGCACTCGCTTCTCAGCCTGCTCCACGGCCAGGTCAGCGTCGATGGTCTCGAGCTCGATCAAGGGCTCGCCAGGCCTGACCCGGTCGCCGATGTCGTGAACGACCTTGACAACTCGACCCATCCGTTTTGAGCCGACGGTGACTTCCTCATACCCCTTAAGCGTGCCGACGATCTCGACGGAACGCTCGACGGAACGGTGTTCCAGAGGGGCGACCGTCACCGGCACGGCTTTAGGCGCGGTATCGGCATCGACGGTTTTTTCGGTCTTCGCGCCGCAGCCGACCGCGGTCAACGCCACAAGCGCTCCGGCGCAGATCCTTTGGCAACGCATCATCATAAAGGTCATTCCCGGTCTTGCTTCGTCTTGCCGAACCCAAGGAGCAGGTCGCCCACGATCTGGCGGCCCAACTCAGGGCCTAGCTCTTCTGGGCCCAGTTCACTGCCGCGATACAGGTAATCCATCGTGTGGATCACGATCAGGCCGCGCAAGGCGGTGGCGCACGCCCTGGCACGTTCTGGAGAGACCAGGCCGGCCTCGGCCAGGCTGCGGGCGGCCTCGGTCCAGAGCCGGGTGATCGCCTCGCTCGACTTCATCAGGTCGGCCGCCAACCCTGATCCGAGCGGCCCGAAATAGAGCGCGAACACAAACCGCGCCCGGTCCGGATCTTCTCTGGCGAAGGCGAAATGCGCCTCGACCATCTCTTCGAGCTTGGCAATCGGGTCGCCAGGGCCGCTCAGGGCCTCACGCACCCCCTCAATCAGGCGGATCATCGGCGTGGTGAACAACGCCTGAGCCAGCCCTTCCTTACTGCCGAAGTGGTAATAGAGCGTTGGCTTCGTGACCCCCGCCGCCTCGACGATCGCGCGAACCGAGGTTGCGTCGTAACCCCTCGCCGAGAACAAGCGAGCCGCCACCTGTGCGATGTGGGCCGCAACCGCCGATCCTGTTTCGCCCCGGACCAATCCCGACGCCATCGCCCCTCCCAACACATTCCGTTCGAGTCACGCTTCTTCTTTTTTGATTTGTATACCGAACGGTAGGTATTATCGCCGGATTGAGATTCCGGTCAAGGTGGAGTTTGACGAAAATTAGGATCGCGGCGGTAAAAGGTCCGGGCAGACAATCTCGTTTACCGAGGAAGGGCTGGCCCGACGGGGGCGGTTTGCGTTAGCCTTTGGGGCTGTGTCCTATCGCAGAGATCCCTGAAGGCGACCGCAAAAGGGCCGCTTGGGTGCGTTTGAGGTGAAACCTGATGAACGTGCAGCGAGCCGTCACCCCCACGATTACGATTGGCGATCAGCCGACCGACGCCGACCTGGAGGCGCTCAAGGCCGACGGTTACGCCGCCGTGGTGAACCTGCGCCACCCTGGTGAGCCCGACCAACCGCTCAGTCCGGACGCCGAAGGGGAACACGTTCGGTCCCTGGGCATGGACTATTTGCATCAAGGGGTTGGGGGCGCACCGTTCACGGATGATGGGGTCAAGGCGGTCTGCGACTTCCTGGACAGACACGCCTCGGACAAGGTTCTGGTTCATTGTCGAAAAGGGGGTCGGGCCGTCGCCCTGGTGTTGCTCCAGCAGGCCAAAACGCAAGGCTGGCCGGCCGACGAGGTGCTGGCCAAGGGGGACGCGATGGGCCTGAAGGTCGAAGGCAACCTGCGGTTGATGGTCGAGCAGTACCTGGCCCAACACACGGACGATTAAGTTAAGGAGTTGCGATGCTAGCCCACAACGTCTATTTCTCGATGGTTGACAATTCCGACGTTTCCAAGCGAGCCTTGGTGGGGGCGTGCAAGCTGTATCTTTCCCAGCAGCCGGGCATCGTCTTCTTCGCCTGCGGCACCCTGGAACCTGACCTTAACAGGCCGGTCAACGACCGCGATTTTGACGTGGCCTTGCACGTCGTCTTTGAGTCAAGGGCCGCGCATGACGCCTATCAAGAGGCCCCGCTTCATCTTCAGTTCATGAGTGAGAACCGCCCTAACTGGGCGCGAGTGCGTGTCTTTGACTCGGTGATCGAAGGCGCGACCGCCGGTTGAGTCGCGGTTCTCCTGGAGGATCGTCGCAATGATCGAAACGACCCGGGTCAATCCCGAGGCGATCGGTTGGGACCCGGATCGGCTCCGCCGCGTCGAAGGGTTGCTCGACCAGGCGACCCGGACGGGCGAGGTGCCTGCCGCCGTCTTCTGTGTCGGCGGGCGCGGGAGGATTGCCGCCCCTCGGTCCTTCGGCCTCCAACATCCAGACCAGCCAGCCCCGGTTCGGGACGACGCCTTGTTTCTGGTGGCCTCCTTGACCAAACCTGTGACGGCTCTGGCCGTCATGCTCTTGGTCGAGGGAGGGGCTTTGACGCTCGACGACCGCGTGGTTGACCTGATCCCTGAGTTTCAAGGGGACGGCAAGGCGGAGGTTCGGCTCCGACACTTGCTGACGCACACCTCGGGCCTGCCTGACCAGTTGCCCGAAAACGAGCGGTTGCGGGCCGCGCACGCCCCGCTGTCGGCCTTCGTTGAGGGAACCTGCCGGCATCCGTTGTTGTTTCCTGCGGGAACTCGCGTTCAGTACCAGAGTATGGGGTTCGCCCTGCTGGCCGAGATCGTCCAGCGGCAGGCGGGCGTGTCGCTGGCTGCCTGGCTCCGTGATCGCGTCTTTGAGCCCCTGGGCATGGCCGATACGTACTTAGGGTGTCCGCCAGGTGTGCTGGACCGCGTCGCGGTGGTTCGCGTGCCGCCCGATCAACGTCAAAGGGGCGACTGGGGCTGGAACTCACCGTACTGGCTTGGCTTTGGCGCGCCTTGGGGCGGCCTGGTCACGACCCCTTTGGATTTTGCCAGGTTCTGCCGGATGATGCTCAACAACGGCGAGGCGAACGGGCGACGAGTCGCCTCGCCGGCCACGGTTCGGAGCATGACGACCAACCAGCTTCAAGGGATGCCCAAGGTTCCCGAGGAGGACCGTCGTTGCCGCCCCTGGGGCCTGGGCTGGCGATTGGCATGGCCAGGGTCGTCGGCCAACTTCGGCGACCTGCTCGGCCCCCGCGCTTTCGGGCACTGGGGTGCGACCGGAACGCTCTGCTGGCTCGACCCCGACGCGCAGGCGTTTTGCCTCTTATTCACCACCACCCCGGCGGTGGGCGGTCGGTTCCTGGCCCTGATCTCGAACGCGATGGCGGCGGCAATGGTCGATGGATAGACGTTCTGCCCGCCTCGTTCCGAATCAGATCAAGCTTTCCAGCAGTAATTTGAGCTTGCGCACCTCGATCTCGACGTCGAACGGGTTCTCGCGGTCGTCAAGGATGGCGACGGTCAAAGCGCGGTTGTAGCCGTGGCGTTCGAGTTGGTTGACGATTCGGCCGTATTCGATGTTCCCTTGACCAACGCGGACCTGGAATTCGTCGGGGCCTTTGCCGCTGTCGCGCAGGTGGACGTTCTGGACGAACGGGTAGACTTCATCGAACGAACCCCCCTGGTGGGGGCCGTTGATGTAGTGGCTCGGGTCGAGGGTCAGGCCGAGCCCGGGGACCGCCTTGCAGAGCGCCGCGGCCACGGCCGGGTCGGCCGTCAAGGTCAGGGAGTCGGTCGCGACGGCCGGGACCAGGCCTTCACGGAGCGCGATCTCGGTCAAGGACGTAAGTCGAGTGACCTCGTCATCGAACGGGGTTCCCAGACGGGCGGCCGGAATGGTCAAGACGGCGACAGTCAAGGGTTTGGCCAGGCGGCACATGGCCTCGAACCGCCGGCGTACCACTTTGGGGTCGTTCGCTCCGAAGTCCAGGTCGAGGGCTGTTGGGGTGAGGTTCGGCCCCTGGCGCACCCGTTGCAGGGCCGTCTCGGGGTTCTCGGCCACCTCCGAGGGACGGAGTTGGGTGCCGTCCTCAACGAGGGCCAGGTCGAACTTGCTGAACTCGAGTTCGGCGATGTGCCGCAGGGCCGACTCAAGCGGCTCCCGCGAGAAGCACCGCGTGCTGCACGCGACAAACATCCGACCCTCCCTGGGACCGACTCGTCCGAACGAACGCCCACCGGGCGTTGATTTGCCTAGACTTTAATACATACGCTGGTGAAGACACGATCGAGGAACCCGGAGCGGCAGGAGGATTGCAAAGTTCAATGGAGGGCGGCCGTTCCAGCCGCTTCTGGATTTCGCGACCAAGACGGCCGCTCAACATCAATGACATCGCGGCGGCGACGGTCGCCGTACATTTAGGATTTTCGACTTCGCAATCCCCAAGGGGAGCCGGGAATTCCTTGGATAAGGTCCATCCGCCACTCATTCCGGCGCGGTCTCGCTTCTTCCGCGAAGCCGGGCCGATCTTACCGCAGGCGGCGGTCCTTGGGTAGATCATTTGCCCTCCCGGTGCGGATCAGGCTGGTCGGGTCGTCAATGAGCGTCTGTGGGACGAGGCGGGCGCGGTGCGAACCGACCAGGCGAGCGAAGTCGGCGTACCGCCCTTCGTCGAAGGCCTGGATGGCCGCGACGAGGACGCTTTGCGCTCGGGCGGCGGACTCGGACGGTCCCTGGCCGGTCAGCGCCAGATCATCGATCCAGAGTCGGCCGGCAGCCAGGGGTTCGAAGCGGAGTCGGGCCTGGTCGAGTCCCCTGGCGGGCAGGTCGGCGAAGGTCAGGGTGATGGGCGTCCATGCGGATTTGGCCGCCACGTCCTGAAACCGCGCGATCGGCTGGCCGGCGACCTGGCCGTCCAACCAGACCCGGACCTGAGTCTCGGGAAGGTCAGAGCGCAGCCAGGCCCGCAGGGTCAAGGGTGAACCGCCAGGCGGGAGGAACCAGTCGCCGAAGGCCGCCGTGGGCAGGGCCTTGGCGTCGAGTCGCAGACTCCCCTGACCGTTGTGCGGTCGTTCGTCATCGATCTCGACGGCGTTGGACGGATCGCCAGAGGCCGCCCAGCCGCACGCGAGCGCCGGCCGCCTCGCGACCTTGATCTCGGCCGTCGTCGGCCGGGGCACCTCGAAGCCAGGGTTGGGTGGACCGGTCGCGGTCAAGGCTTGACCGAACCGGCCCACGCAGTCGCGCAAGGCCATGGCCTGGGGCTCTGGACCGTTCCGGAAGTGCAAGGCGAGCCGCTCGGGCCGCACCGCAGGACGGCCGATCCGCAAGGCGGACACTCCGAAGGGGCCCAGTTCCACCACCAAGCGACGGCCTCCTCCAGGCGCGGCGACGTAGAGCAAGCTCAGGCCGCGACCGAGGTCGTCGACGGACACCTCGGCAGGAACCGCCAGCGTCATATCCACCCGGAGCGTGTACGGGGTATCGTTGGCCAGGGCCATGTACGTGTGACCACTGTCGGTCCAGGTCCGCGCGGCCACGCCTGAATCGAGCCGGGGATGCGGCGGTCCTGACTCGTTCGGAGCTGGCAAGCCACGCAGAACGCGGGCGAAGTGGCGGACCCGTTCCTCGTGGCCGATCACGGCGCCGGCTTCGATCACGACCCAGCGCGCATCAAGCACGGCCAGGGCATGGCCCAGCGGCTGGTCAGCTTCGGGACCGTCGCCGCCGGGTCTCGACACCAGGATCGGACCGGCTGAACGCGCGGGCGTCCACGGCCCATGGTCCGCGTTCGGATTCGAGATCCGGGTCTGGAACGCCAAGGGGTCCGCCTGGCTTCCCGAGCCAGGCGTCAAGCCCTTGTCCAGGTTCGCGGAGTCCAACAACAGGAGGCCCCGTTCCGGCCTGGCCGCCACCTGGGCGTCGAGGTCGGGAGCAACGGCGAGGTCGTGGGCCAGGTCGTCGGTTGTCGGTGCCACGCCGCGCAGGACCGTCGGGGCGTCGACGTCCAGCGGCCATCGTCTCAGATCGAGCCCGACGGCGCACCAGGCGCGGTCGGGGGGGCGGTCCATCTGGTCGTGTCGGCGGGCCTGGGCACCGGCAGGGCCATTGTCCAGTCCAGGTGTGGCCACGGCGAGGACCGCCCCTGGGGCCGTCTGGCGAACCGCTCGCGACAGGTCCAGGTAAAGCGCGCCGACTTCGCGGCTCCGCCAGTCGAGCCAGGCGGTCGAACCGGCCCCGGAGAGAAAATCGTGCCGAGCGGCGAACCGCTTCAGGCCGACGGTGCCGAGGCCGGGCAGCTCCCGGGCGGTCTCGGGACGCAGCGAGTGGGCAAATCGCGCATAGGTCTCATCGTCGAGGCCGGTCTCGGGACTGCCGGGCAGGGTGCAGCCCGGTCCGAGCCGCACGAGCAGGCCGGTCAGGTTCGGGTGGGACCGCCTCGGGCTAATCGCCGCCTCGATCCGCAGGCGCAAGGCTTCGCGAACCTCAAGGCGGAGCGGTTGATACGCGGGACCGTCGGCCAGACCGCGCTGATCGATCCGGACCAAGCCCTTGGCCAGGGCTTCGGCCGAATCGACCGGGGGAAGGCCGGGCAGGTTGTCGTCAAGCCGGACGTCGATCAAGGCCGAGAGCCCTCGGGCGGCCAAGGCGTGCAGGATCTGGTCGAACCGATCCGGCCCAGTTCCGTCTTCGTCGGCCTGGCCGTCCAGGCTGAGCCTGCGGGCCCGGTCCGCCAGGCCTTCGGGAAGGACGGTCGTCGAGGCCCCGCAGTGCTTGAGATACCGGGTCAGGTTGCCGGCCAGTTCCAGGGTGTCCGAGAGGCCGTCGTCGACGTGCCCGCCAAAGCGCTCAAGGTCCTGGAGGCTCGGCAGGTAGAGAGCCAACGTCCTGGGCGCCTCGGCGTGGGTCTCGGCCAGCAGGAGCGGGGGCGGAGGAGCGGCCAGCTCGTTCAGCGCGATCGAGCCAAGCCGAACCGAGGCTTCCGGGTCACGGTTGAACACGATCACGATCGGTTCGGTCACGTCCGGCCAGACCGGCCAGGTCAACGTCAACGGCGCGCCATCACCTTGCGAAGGACTCGCGGCGCAGACGTCAAGCAAGACCCTGGGGTTCCCTCGCGGTCCTGAACGGGCGATCAGAGCTACGCCCAGAGCGTTGGGTGGGCCGCTCAGGACCGTCAGCGAGAGCCGGTGCGGACGACCTGGATGAGGCACCCGCAGGCCGAACGCCGACCAGGCCAGGCCCGATGCATCAGCGGGGGCCAAGGTAGCCAGGTCCGTCCCCCCTCTGCCGATCAGGTTGCGCAGCCGATCGGCGCGGCGGAGTTCAAACAAGGCGGGCTCGGGAACCATCCAGCCGGTTCGCATCGTCGGCAGGGCCGAGGCCGCTGGCGACCGCCCCGAGCCCGTTTCCCGGTGCGCCCGGATTCTCGACGGATCGATCAGGTCGGCCGTCACTTCGATTCCAGGCGAAGGCCCGGGCGCACTCGTTCCTCCAACGACCCCGACGACCGCCAGGGTTGTCTGGCGGCTCGCCGTCGAGGCTGGGTGTTGCCCTCGGCGACGCTTCAACCAACGCCCAAGGGCCGACGACTCGCGACCGGCCAGAGGCTCCCAGATCGATTGGATGTCCAGAACATACGTTCCCTCAGTCTGAGGGGCGGGCACGTTCAAGGCCAGGGTCGGGGGACTTGCGGTGTTGGTCACCACGACCTGGCTCCGCTCGGTTCGCCAGAGCGGCGACCCGCCTCGAATCGGCCTCAGTTCGGCCGAGAACCGCAAGGACACCTCCGTCTGCATCGGGGTCAAAACGTTGAACCCGACCGTCAAGGGCCAGGCCGTTCCCGGCTCCGCGGTGCCGTCCCCGTCGTGGCAGACTTCCAGCGGATCCCAGGCGAGCCGTTCCACTCCGACGTTGGCCAGAGAGGGCGGCGCGGTTCGTTGCGGTCCTTCGAGCA
This sequence comes from Isosphaeraceae bacterium, assembly GCA_039936275.1. GTDB lineage: Bacteria > Planctomycetota > Planctomycetia > Isosphaerales > Isosphaeraceae > JBDTIR01. Next base: position 8,322 of record JBDTIR010000220.1, read on the forward strand.
GCGCCATCAGAGAAAACGGGAACGACTGCCCACCGGCTTGGACCGTCAAGGTCGCCCCGATCGGCGCCTCGACCCGGGCTCGCACCCGCCCTGAACCCTCCGAACCGAGCCGCCAGGGCCCGCCCGCCGTCGGCGAGGGCCCCCTGGATCTTGGATCAGGCCAGGCCAGCGCCTCGACGACCCGCCCTTGGTCCACACCTAGGGTGACGGTGATTGGCTCCGGACCCGTCGGCAAGGTTGGCAAACTGGGTAAATTCCAGTCGATCTCGACGGTCATCTGGATCAAGGGTTCAGTTGGTTGTTGATCGGCGGGCGCAGCCGTGGACGCCGCCCCGAGCAGGGCGATTCCCCAGATGATCCACGCTTTGCGCCATCCATTGCGCATGCGGACCCCGATTCCCCGACGCCTACAATTCGTTCCGGCCGAGCCTGCGTCCGTGCAGGCGTCAAAGGCCGCCCCAGTGTCGCAATCTTGACGATCCTGGCAATCCGACTTTTTACTGACTTCGGCAAATCCCGACGTAAGCTGAAATCTTTTTGAAGGAGATCTCGACATTTGGCACAAGATTCGTCTTAATTCTTACTACGATGGCTCTGATATCGCAAATTTTCCCTAATCGCAAATACTTTCACCGGTTTCGGCCGATTTCCTTTTGGTATCCCGGTTCGGTCGTCAGTTCTTAATGGAACCACGATGAATCGAGCCTGAACGGCGAGGACGCCATGACCCATCCTCTGAAGGACGGCGGTTCGGCCCTCATCCTCCTTGAGGTAACTTCCCGATGAGATTGATTTTACGACTTGTGTTAGCCCTGGCTACCCATCCTCACGACGGCAAGGAGCCCACTGACCGCCTGATCCCGCCAGGTTGGGAGGGCAATCCTTGGGGACCGGTCGCCACTCGGGCGCGCGCTGACGGGGAACTTCCCCAGATTCCCATGTCCGCAAGCATGGAACAATGGGATGCTTGGGGCAAGACAGTGCTTCGTGAAGGGGACATCGTCTTCCGTCGCGGCGACGCCAAGATCCTCTTCGGTACGTTCCCGTTCAGCCGGTTCATTGCCAACGCCAGTGGCAGCCTCTATTCGCACACCGGAATCGTGGCCATTGAAGACGGCTCGGCCGTCGTCTATGACACGACCAAGTCGGGTGTTCGCCGCCAGCCGTTCGCTGTCTGGGTGCTCGACAACGTCGGCCCGATCGGTGTCAAGCGTCTCAATGCCGCGCAGCGCTCGCGGATTCCCGGGGTGATCGCCTTTTGTCGCGATTCCTTCGAGGAGCAAGTTCCCTTTGATTACGAACTCGCCCTGGACGATTCGTCACTTTATTGCGTTGAGATGACTGAGAAGGCATTCCGTTCTCAGGGGCTGATCCTCTCGCAGCCGGTCAAACTCGGCGACATGGAGCACGCCACCCAATTTCCGATCTGCATGGTCGTGTTTCAATATCTCACGACCATGACGCTCAAAGAACCGCTCACCCTGGAAACCCGGGTCTTCTTCCCCGGCAATGAGCGGCATGGGATCTGGTCGTCGCCGCTCCTGGAGACGGTCTATCCGCGCCCATCAGCGACGGCGACGTCAACCAAGTCGCATCAGAAGGCCGACGTCGCCCGCCAGAAGCCTGGTGCAAGCAAGCCCGGCCACCCGTCCTGAGCAATCCAAACGCGCTGGCGGCCCGGACCTGTCCCTTTGGTCCGGGCCGCCGGTCTGAACGTCGATCGCCGCGAACGGCTTCAAGGACCGAAGATCCGGGCCACCGGCACCCGGAACCCCGGCAAGTACGGCTCACCCGACAGCTCTTGCAAGACGTTGAACGTCTCCGGCTCCTGTCCGGGGCGGTGGATCTGAACGGTCTGGAAGTCGGGATCGACGAGCCAGGCGACGGCGCCGACCTCAAGATAAAGCCCGATCTTCTCGACGACGTCACCGTGCTGGTCTGACGGCGAGAGGATTTCCACGGCCAAGGCGGGGGGGCCGTCGTAGAAGGGTAAGGCCGGGTTGCGTCGCGCCACGAGTTCCGCCGAGGCATAGGCGACGTCAATGCCGACGAACGTCTCGGGATCGGGCAGGAGCCGGAAACCAGCCTCGCCACTGTGGACCATTCCTCGGGGTTCCGGCTGTTCGTCGAGCCAGACTCCCAGAAGTTTGGCAATGGTCGCTTCGGTTCCGCTATGTTTCCAGTTCCGTCGGGTCATCGGCTGCTCCCGAAGTTCTCCCAGGATTAATTCGCGACTGATGCCGTCGTCGGGCAACGCCATCAACTCTTCAGCGGTCAACGTCCGCACTGGTGGCAGCAAGGTGACGGAACTCACGGCGTTGTCCTCCCGTTTTGGGTATCGATCAAACCTGGCGCAGACCGATCGACACGGCTTTCGTTTCCAGATACGCCTCCAGACCTTCCACGCCCAACTCTCGACCCACGCCAGACTGCTTCATGCCGCCGAACGGGGCTTGCGGCGTGGCGGGGACTGGATCATTGATCGCGATGATGCCTGCTTCGAGCCCTTCGGCCATCCTGGTGGCGACGGTCAGATCATTGGTGAACACGTAGGCCGCCAGACCATACGGCGTGGCGTTCGCGGCGGCGATCACGTCGTCAAGTTTTGAGAAGTCGAGCAACGGCATCACTGGCGCGAATGGTTCGTCGGTCATGATCTTCATCCGCCCGCCGACCTCTCGGATCACCGTTGGCTCAAAGAAGTATCCCTTATCGAACCGGGTCGATCGGCTGCCCCCGGTGAGAATCTTCGCCCCCTTGGACCGGGCGTCGTCGATCAAGGCCACGGTCTTGCCCATCGCCTTCTCCTCGAACATCGGGCCGATCTGCACCCCGTCGTCCAGCCCGTTGCCCAGCTTCAACCCCTTGGCCAGCTCAACCGCCGCCTCGGTGAACTCTTTGCTGATCGACTCATGAATATAAAACCGCGAGGGTGCGATGCAGACCTGTCCATTGTTGCGGAACTTGCCGATCACGGCTGCCTGCGCGACCTGGTGAACGTCGGCGTCCGGGAAGACGATCAACGGCGCGTGTCCACCTAGTTCCAGGCTGAGCCGCTTGACGCCGTCGGCCGAGCGGCGGATCAGCTCCTTGCCGACCTCGGTCGAGCCGGTGAAGCTGATCTTACGCACCTCGTCTCGCTCAAAGAAGGCGTCGGCGACCTCGCGAGCCG
>JBDTIR010000221.1:0-7679 GCA_039936275.1 Isosphaeraceae bacterium
ATACCGCCGAGCCGGTCCCCCCCCAGCAAGGGGCCCCTGCCCCTGAGGGCCTTGACGTGGACTCCACCACCGATCCGCAGCCGCAGTACAATCCGGAGCTTGATCCCGGTCTCGACGCCAGGCTCGCCGAATGGGAGTCGCCCCCCCCTTGGGCGGCCCGGGCCGGCCGAAGGAACTTCCGCGCCAAGCTCGCTGCCGGTCTGCGCGGCCTGAAGTACGCCGTTCGAGGCGATTCCAGCTTCTTCGCCCATGCCTACCGAGGCCTCTTGATCGCCCTGACCGCCGCGATGCTCGGCGTCGGCCCGATGGGCTGGTGCCTCCTGGTGCTCGCCGGCACCCTCGTCCTGATCGCCGAACTGACACACAGCGCCATCGACACCCTGGCCCGCGCCCAAGGGGACCCCGAGGAACCCGCCCTGAAAGTCGCCCGTGAGATCGCCACGGCCGGCGTGCTCGTCGGCGTCGTCGCCTTCGCCGCCGTCTCAATCACCGTGCTGGCCCTGAAACTGGGCGAACTCCTGAGCTGGTGGGAATAACGCGAACGGGTTTGAGATCGCCGGTCCCGGGGCCGCCTCAGAGGGTCTTTGGAAACCTACACAGACTGGCGAAAGTTGACCTTGTTCGGCCACAATGACGCTTGGAGCGAGGGATCGAGTTCAATGGTTTCGGATTCATGAAATCCCGCAAAAGGGGCTGAAGGTGTCGCCAGGGTGGGTGGGTTTCGGGCTGGGGGCTAGCTCAGCTTGCCGCGCGTCGGGGGGAAGTGTGGCGGGAGACGACGGCGATCAACTCGTCAAAGTCGACCGGTTTGGCCAGCAAGCCGGAGACGTCGAGGGCGCGGAGTTCGCCGGTCCTGCGGCCGTTGACGTCGCCGGAGAGCACGATCACGGGCAGATCACAGTGGTCGGGATTGGCCCGGATTCGGTCCAGGACCTCGACGCCGTCCATACCGGGCATCATCAGGTCGAGCAGGACGAGGGCGGGCCGAACCCGTTCCAGGCTTGCCAATGCCTCGTAACCATCTTGCGCCGTCTCGACAGCGTAACCGGCGTGGATCAGCAGCCGAGCCAAGGCGTTCCGACTCTGGGCGTCGTCCTCGACGAGCAAGACGGGCGCATCGGCGATGGGGTTTGGTTCGGTCGGCTCGGTGGACGGGATTGGTTCGAGGACGATCCCGGCCGGCAGGTGGTCGGGGGGGAAGAGCGCGGTAAACGTGCTGCCGAAGCCAGGCCGGCTTTCGACGGTCAGGCGGCCGCCAACCGAGTCGACCAGGCGCCGGCAGATAGCCAGGCCGAGACCGGTCCCCTTGGTTCGGTCGCGCTCAGGGTTGCGGAGCTGGGCAAACTCATCAAAGATCCGCTCCCTCTGATCGGCGGGAATCCCCGGGCCGGTATCGCGGACAGCCAGAGCGAGCCAGCCTTCAGGGGTCGCGCCGGCGTGGACAACGACCGAGCCGATGTCGGTAAACTTCACCGCGTTGCCGGCCAGGTTCACCAGCACTCGGCCGAGCTTGACGCGGTCGGCCCGCACGAGCCTGCCGGCTTGATCGACCCGACATTGAAAATCGATCTGCTTGGCACGGGCCATGATTTCCAGAGGGGCCAGGGTTGAGACCAGCCACTCGTCCAGGGCGAAGGTTGTCAGGTGGTGCTCGACCTGACCTGAGTCGAACCTGGCCAGATCGAGCAGGTCGTTAATCAACTCGATCAGGTTGCCAGCGGCCTGACGGATCTCATCAGCCAGTTCCGAAAGTTCAGCATCCGGGTCGTCGCGGACGGCAACCAGCCTGGTCAGCAGTTCGGCCTGGAGGCTCAGGGCGTTGACCGGCGTGCGCAGGTCGTGACTGACCGCTGAGAGGAACTGGGTCTTGTGCTTCGAGGCTTGCTCGGCCGCGTCGCGCGACCGTTGCAGTTCGACCCCGGCCAGGGTGCGGTCGGTGACATCGACCAAAAGCGCCAGAGCGCCCCTGGGCTTCGACGGGTCGGACGGCAAGGGCTCGAACCGCCAGTCAAGGAACCGGGTCGCCTCGTCGACGGTCGGACCTGGCCAGGGAATGCTGGTCTGGGCATGAGGCTCCCGATCGCGAACGCAGCGCAGCAGAGCGTCGCGCAGATTATCAGCACAAGCGAACAAGTCTTCTGCTGAGGAACCGATGATCTCCCTGCGCGACCTGCCCAGATATTCCTGAGCCGGTCCGTTACAGGCGCGGCAGACGCCGATGGTGTCAAAGTAGGCCACGCCAACCGGCAGGTGATCGAGAAGGGCCTTGAGCTGCGCGGTTCGCTCGGCTCGATCGGCCTCCGAGCGAAGCTGTTCGGTCACGTCGCGGTAGGTCGAGATGGCCCCACCGAGAGGGCCTGGAAAGGGAGCCGTGATCACTTCGAGCACGGCGTCGGCCCCATCGGGCCGGTGGTATCGGGCCAGTTCGCTGGTCCGCTCGCCCAGCCGCAAGGCCCGCCAGAGCGGCCGGTCTTCCTTGGCGATGGGCTGTCCGTCCATCCAAAACAACGGAAGGCATTGATCGAAGTCGTCAAGCTGGCGCGGGTTGATTTTATCACCCCAGATCGCTCGCCCAGCCGGGTTGAGGACCGTCACCCGCCCTTCCGGCCCTTCAACCAGGGCCACGCCGCTGGGCAAGACGTCCAGGATTGTCTGGAGCCGTTGCCGCTGCTCTTCCGCCTCTCTGCGGGCGATTTGCTCACGAGCAAAGAGCCGCACGTCGTTGACCGTAGCCGCGACGATCGCCGCGAAGGTCGTCAGTGCTTCGACCACCTCGTCAGGCAGGTCTTTGGTGGTGAAGTGAACCAAGATCCCCTGCAACCTGCCACCGATCAAGAGCGGCAAGACGACCATCGCCGTCAGGCCCTCTCGGGCCACCCACTCCTGGTCGAACCGAGGGTCGCCGGCCAGGCCGTTCTGGACCAAAGGCTGCCAGGTTCGCGCCACTTCGGCCACCTTCGAGGGATCAGTCATCACATCAAGCCGCGACCTGGTGCTGGAAGTCGTGGCGGTGGACAGGCCGGCGCTGGCCCGCAGCACCAACGTGTTGGTCTCCGGCTCAAACAGCCAGACCCGCGCCAGAGTCGCGTCGAAGTCAGCCACCAGGGTTGCAACCACCGTCTCCAGGACCGGCCCCAGCTCGAGCCTCGAGCCAAGCGCCGCCGCGGCTCGGGTCGTGGCGCGCAGATACCGCGTCACGGTCAACTGCCGCTCTAGCTCGACCCGCTGGCGGAGGTCGTGCAGCAACGCCAGAACCACGGCCGGGCTACCGTCGTTCGGCGCAGCCGACAGAGTCAACTCGATCTCAACCTCCGACCCGTCCCGACGCAAGGCGGGTACCCGGGTCGGCCGACCGAGGAGCTTCGTTTCGCCCGTCGTCAAATACCGCTCGAACCCTGCGAGGTGCGCCTCTCGCAGCCTGGGCGGCACGATGGTCGTCAGCGCCTGGCCGATTAACTCCGCCGACGACCAACCCAAAAGCTGCTCGGCCGACGGATTGATATAAAGAATCCGTTGCGCCCCGTCGGCCGCCACCACGGCGTCGGCCAGGTTGTCGCAGATGAGTCGGAAGTCGAGCCCGGTCAACACCCACTCCCATTCTCAAAGCCGCCGCATCCAGGAAGAGAATCGCCCGGCCCCGGCAGAACTCCAGTTCCGCATCGCCGATTCCACCCGCCAAAGGATATCCCCCAGCCCTCTTGGCGACAATCCCGAGCAATTTCGCGACCCCAATTCCCAAGACAGGGTTCTATACAATAACTTGTCTATTATTCTTCATGTGAAATTTCATCAATCGCGAAGTTCATGATTCCGACCGGCCGGGTTTCGTTGGCGGTGGGGTCGGCCTAGAATACCGTTGGGACCATGATGCTCGATCCGATCGAGAAAATAAAGGAGACGGCCATGGAAGCAACGAACCCGGTGATCCTGTCCGCCTGCCGCACGCCGGTCGGCCGCTATCTGGGGGGCTTGTCCGGGCGGTCGGCGATCGACTTGGGCGTGGTCGCGGCCCAGGGGGCCCTCCAGCGCGCCGGGATCGATCCGGCCGAGGTGGACGAGACGATTCTTGGCAGCGTCTTGCAAGCGGGTTTGGGCCAGGCCCCTGCCCGACAGGTAGCCTTGGGGGCGGGCATTCCGGCGACCTCGAGCGCCTTGACGGTCAACATGGTCTGCGGTTCCGGCTTGCGCGCCGTGATGCTTGCTTCAACCTTGATCCGCGCCCGTGAGGCCGACCTGCTTCTGGTCGGCGGCGCCGAGAGCATGAGCAACGCCCCCCACCTGCTCAGAGGCGGCCGGTCTGGCTGGAAGATCGGAGACGCCCCCTTGATCGACCACATGATGCTCGACGGCCTGACCTGCGCCATCGAAGCCTGGCCGATGGGCATGGCCGCCGAACACACTGCCGAACAGGTCGGCCTGACCCGCGCCGACCTCGACGCCTTCGCCCTGGAAAGCCAAACTCGCGCCGTCAACGCTCAACAACACGGCGGCTTCGACGCCGAGATCGTGCCGGTGACGGTCCCCGGCCGCAAGGGGGAAACCGTCATCAAGGCCGACGAAGGTCCACGCGCCGACACCTCGGCCGAGACCTTGGCGAAGCTCGCCCCGGCGTTCAAGGCCGACGGCCTGGTGACGGCCGGCAACGCCTCAACCCTGAGCGACGGCGCGGCGATGCTGGTCGTCGCTTCGGCCTCGAAGGCGAGGACCTTGGGCAAGACGCCGATGGCCAGGATCATCGCCTCAGCCACCAGCGGCACCGAGCCCCGCGACCTCTTCTTGGCCCCGATCGGCGCGGTTCGCTCCGCTTTGGCGAAGTCGGGATTAAGAACCGACCAGATCGACCTCTATGAAATCAACGAGGCGTTCGCTGCGCAGATGCTCGGCTGTCTTCGCGGCCTGGAGCTTGACCCGGCAAAGGTGAACGTCCACGGCGGCGCGATCGCCCTGGGCCACCCCCTCGGCGCCAGTGGAGCACGCATTCTCGTGACCTTGCTCCACGCCCTCAAGCAGCGCAACGGCCGGTTCGGCCTCGCAGCCCTCTGCCTCGGCGGCGGCAACGCAGTGGCCTTGATCGTGGAGATGATGTAATTTCGTGTAATCATTTAGACGTTTCCCCAGAATGTCCATGATGACCCGGTGTCGCTCCGTTTCCATGCAAGGGCCCTGGAACGCAAATTGCAACGCCTTGAGGCAAACGTGAACCAAGGAACGAGGCGATTCCCTCATGACAACCGCCGCGAACCAACCCGATCCCCGACCACCCGCCGAGCCCGACCTGCGCGAGCGGACGGCCTTCGTGCTGGCCGAGGCCGAGACGATCCTCCAAGGGGGCGGCCCCCAGGCCGTCGCCCGCCAGCACTCCAAAGGACGCAAGACCGCCCGCGAACGAATCGAGCAACTCATCGATCCGGATTCAACCATCCTGGAACTCGGCCTCTGGGCCGCCTACGGAATGTACGAGGAATGGGGCGGAGCGCCCGCCGCAGGAGTCGTCACCGCGATCGGCCAGGTCGCCAGGCGCCGGGTGATGATCGTCGCCAACGACGCCACCGTCAAGGCCGGCGCCTGCTTCCCGATGACCATCAAGAAAATCCTCCGCACCCAGCGGATCGCCGCCGAAAACCGCCTGCCCTTGATCTATCTGGTCGATTCCTCGGGCGTCTTCCTCCCCTTGCAAGACGAGGTCTTCCCCGACGAGGACGACTTCGGCCGGATCTTCCGCAACAATGCTGTTATCTCGGCGTTGGGCGTCCCCCAGATCGCCGCGATCATGGGCAACTGCGTGGCCGGAGGCGCTTATTTGCCGGTTTTATGTGATACCGTCTTGATGACCGAAGGGTCCGGCCTCTACCTCGCCGGCCCGTCTCTGGTAAAAGCGGCGATCGGTCAAGACGTCTCGCATGAAGAACTCGGCGGAGCGTTGATGCACTCGTCCATCAGCGGCACGGTCGATTACCACGAACCCGACGACGACTCCTGCCTCGCTCGCCTCCGACGCCTGGTCGCCCTCCTGCCCCCCGACCCCACCCCTTTGGTTGACGAGGCCGCGATCGAGCCCCCTGCCCGCCCGAGCGACGACCTCTATTCGATCGTCAAGACCGACCCGTCGGCCCAGTATGATGTGCGCGACCTCTTGAAGGCGATCGTTGACGGCGGCCGGTTCGATGAATATCGCGCGGAGTTTGGTCAAACCCTGGTCTGTGGATTCAGCAGAATGGGCGGGATTGCCCTGGGAATCGTGGCCAACCAGCGATTGCGGTTCCGTCCCGCGACCGGCGGCCCTTACCAGTTCGGCGGCGTGATTTACGCGGACAGTGCCGACAAGGCCGCGCGGTTCGTGATGGAGTGCAACCAGGCCCGCTTGCCGATTTTGTTCATTCAGGACGTCAACGGCTTCGATGTCGGTCGAGACGCCGAGCGCTCGGGAATCATCCGGTGCGGTGCGAAACTGGTCAGCGCCGTGAGCAACAGCGTCGTCCCGAAAATCACCTTGATCGTCGGCCATTCGTTCGGCGCTGGTCATTATGCCCTCTGCGACAAGGCGTTCGACCCCCGCTTTCTCTTCGCCTGGCCAGGGGCTCGCTACGCAGTCATGGGAGCGACCCAGGCCGCCAAGACGATGCTTGACGTCACCATCGCAACCCTGAAGCGCCAGGGAAAAGAGATCGATCACCACGACCTCGACGCCATGACCGAGGAACTTCGCCAGCGCTACGACCGCGAGACTGACATCCGCTACGCCGCCGCTCGTGGCTGGATCGACGCCATTATTGACCCTGCCCAGACTCGTCATGTTTTGATCACGGCGTTGGACGCCGCTACGCGATGTCGGGAGACCTCGGGCTTCCCCTTGGGAGTGTTCCAGGTCTGAATCTTGCATGAAGAATATTGATCGAATTGATTGGGGTCCGAACACATGGTGGTTAAAAATCAGCAATCCATCCGGATCGGCAACGGCGCCGGGTTCTGGGGTGATAATCTCGACGCCCCGGTTGAGCTGGCAAGGCTCGGCCGGCTTGACGTTTTGACCCTGGAATACCTGGCCGAATTGACCTTGGCGATCCTGGCGCACCTTCGCTCGAAAGATCCGAAGGCCGGCTACGTGACCGACTTTCCCGACCTGCTCGAACGGCTCGTTCCGATCTTACGCGATCAAGCTGCCTTGAAGATCGTGACCAACGCCGGGGGCCTGAACCCGCCGACCTTGGCCGCTCGTTGCGGGACGTTGCTGAACCAGACCGGGCAAGGAGAAACGCCGCTCGCCGTGGTGACAGGCGACGACCTTTTAGAGAAGGTTCCCCAGTGGATTCTCGAAGGTCTTGAACTGAATCACATGGACAGCGGTCGGCCGATCTCCGACGTCGCCGACCGATTGGTCTGCGCCAATGCCTATCTCGGCGCCCGACCGATCGCCGACGCCCTGAATGGCGGGGCTCGGATCGTCTTGACCGGCCGGGTGGCCGATGCGTCGTTGACCCTTGGTCCGGCCTGCTCAGCGTTTGGTTGGTCCTGGGACGACTGGCCTCGTCTGGCGGGCGGATCGGTTGCCGGCCATCTCATCGAATGCGGCGCTCAGGCAACCGGCGGACTCTGGCACCGTTGGGACCAGCTTGACGACCTGGCCGGCGTCGGCTACCCGATCGCTGAGATTGCCTCCGACGGGTCAACGGTCCTCACCA
>JBDTIR010000222.1:0-4495 GCA_039936275.1 Isosphaeraceae bacterium
GTTGGGGCGGCGAGGTCAGACGAACCTGCTACTTGAAGGCGGCGGCGGCGTGCTTGGGGCCTTCTTCGACGCTGGGCAGGTTGACGCCGTTGAGGTCTTCATCGCCCCTTTGCTCGAAGGGGGCAGCCACCTGTTCACGCCGGCCAGGGGGCAAGGGGTTACCTTGATGAGCGCCGCAAGCCGGCTGGAGCGGCACGAGGTCCACCTGATTGATGGCGACGTCCACCTTCGGGGCACCTTCCCCCACCCCTGGCTCGAACCAGGCTGACTTGACCGCCAGCGAATCCACGCTAGAATGAACTGGTGAAGAAGCGATATGGAGATCGATTTCGTGAGGGACTCCCACCGCGACCCCCCGGCAGAGAAGTTGGCCCCCAAGGCGGTTGTGGGGCGGGTCAGTCTCTATCATCGCCAGCTCGAAGCCGTCCAGCGGCAGGGGCAGACGACCATCTCCAGCAGCAGGCTGGGCGCGGCCTTGGGAATCAGTGACGCCCAGGTCCGCAAGGACCTCGCCTTCTTCGGACAGTTCGGTTATCCAGGCATCGGCTATCGGATCGACGAACTCATTACCGTACTTCGGCGCATCCTGGGCATTGACCGGGTCTGGCCGACGGCGATGATCGGCCTGGGCAACCTGGGCCGCGCTTTGATCAACTACCAGGGGTTCCGCTCGCGAGGGTTCCACCTGGTCGCCCTCTTTGACAGCGATCCCAAGATGATCGGCAAGCGCCTGGCGAACCTGTCCGTACGGCCGATTGACGAGTTGGCCGAAGCCACGCGCAGTCTGGGTATTGATCTGGCCATCCTGTCTGTCCCCGCCGAGGCTGCCCAGCAGGTGACAGACCTGATCGTCGCCAGCGGCATCCACGGCATTCTCAACTTCGCCCCGGTCACTTTGAGCGTCCCCCCCTCGGTCAGTATCGTGGCCGTGGACCTGAGCGTGCAGCTTGAACACCTGGCCTACAAGGTCCAGAATCGCGGCGGAGACATTTCCCACGCCGGATAGTCTTCCCTCAAAGGGCTCTGGTCGGTAGACTGTATCAGGTTGCCCTTTACCCTTACCCGGTGGTGAAACGGTATCACAGCAGGTTTTGGTCCTGCTTTTCCAGGTTCGAATCCTGGCCGGGTAGTTCGCTCGCCACCTCTCCCCTCTCCTCCGCTCGTTTTTCTTCTGTCTGACTTGAAGATATTGACAATCCTCCACCGGCCAGGTCGGACGAGGATGGCAAAGCCTGAATGTAGGGGCGGCCGTCTCGGCCGCGTTGGGTATTGAGATTGCGTCCGGGACGGACGCCCTACATTTCGAGGATTGCGTCCGGGACGGACGCCCTACATTTCGAGTTTACGGGTGGGAGGACGACACAGCGTCCAGGGGTTTGGACTTTGACGATCCCCCTTGGGCCGGGGTCGCCTGGTCGTTGCCGGGGCATGCCCGTTGGGGTAGTCTGCTAGTCATCGCCGAGCCTGAGGTGCGCTTCGGGGTCGCGAGCCTTCCCCATTCCCTTCCCTTGAAGCCCTCGACGATGGCCGCGACCTTGACTGTCCGTGACGAGACCCTGGCCGAGGGGGTCTCGATTCACCTTGGCAGCGGCAACATCTTGATGGAACCAAACGATCAATATCTCTGCATTGTTCCCAAGCGTGGCACCACCGACACAGGCAACGGCTCGGTCTTCCTGCCCTTCGAGGGGGACAACACCCTCTCAATCATCCTGAGCAAGGCCCTGATGCTCGCCGACGACCGGACGATTGCCGATTCGACAATCGCCATGTAAATCAATACATATTGATTTTTAATATTTGTTGGGCGTGTGAGCCACGCCCCACAAGAGCCATTCACGCCGGTTGGGGCGTAGCCCAGGCCGGGGTGGTTTGCTCGTAGGAGCGGATAGCGTTGTCAAGGAGCAGGGTTTCGGCGATGAAGTCGAGCCCTTGAAGCAGGCGCTGGCGGATGGCCTCGGGGACGTCAAAGGGAAAAGATTGTTCCGGGCCGGAGGCTGGGTGGAGGGTGACGGTCAGGTCTTGCAGGTTGATCGTCGTCTCGGCCCCGCCGTCTTCGCGGCTGGCCAGGACGATGGCGTTCCAGGCGACTTCGGGCAGTTCGATGGGCAGGAGGCCGTTATTGAGGGCGTTCCCTTCGAAGATGTCGGCGAATCCTTCATTCTTGACCGGGGCGATCAAGGCGCGATAGCCGGCCTGAGCCACGGCCCAGACGGCGTGTTCTCGGCTGGAACCGCAGCCGAAGTTGTGGCCGACGACCAGGATCGTTGTCCCCTGGGCCGCCGGGTCGTTCAGGGGGAAGTCCGGATCTTCCGGTCCGTGGCTTTCGGGCTGATCGGGCGACGGGGCACCGCCGGGAACATAGCGTTTATCGGCGAAGAGCAAGGGGCCGTACCCCGTGCGCTCGATCCGCTTGAGGTAGCGAGCGGGGATGATCAGGTCCGTGTTGACGTCGCTCCAGTCCAAGACGGCGACACGGCCTCGATGAGTCACAAATGGTTCCATTGGGAACGACCTCGATCAAGAAAGTGTTTATAAGTATGGACGTTATTTGGATTTCCCGAGCAATTCCCGAACGTCGGCGAATCGGCCGGTGACGGCGGCGGCGGCAGCCATGGCGGGGCTAAGCAGGTGGGTCCGGCCGCCAGGGCCTTGCCGGCCTTCGAAATTGCGGTTGCTGGTGCTGGCGGAGCGCTGGCCGGGGGTGAGCTTGTCGGGGTTCATGGCCAGGCACATGCTACAGCCAGACTGCCGCCACTCGGCGCCGGCTTCGGAAAAGACGCGGTCGAGCCCTTCGGAGACGGCCTGGGCGCCGACTTCCTCACTGCCGGGGACGACCAGGACGCGCACGCCCTTGGCGACCTTGCGACCTTTCATCACCTTCGCCGCGGTGCGCAGGTCTTCAATCCGGCCGTTGGTGCAGGACCCGATGAAGACGATGTCCACCGGGATCTCGGTCATCGGCGTGCCGGGGGTCAGGCCCATGTAGTCGAGGGCGCGGTGGGCGTCGTCGGCGCTGGTGAAGGGGACCTGATCGGGCTGGGGGACCGTGCCGGTGACGTCCACCGTCATGGCCGGGTTGGTGCCCCAGGTGACTTGTGGCACGAGCGTTGATGCGTCAATGGAAACGTGCCGGTCGAAGGCCGAGGGGTCTTCGGTGCGCAAGGTCTTCCAGTCAGCAATCGCGAGGTCCAGCGCGGCCCCTTTAGGGGCGAAGGGGCGATTCCCTTTGGCGATGTATTCGAACGTCGTGTCGTCCGGCGCGATCAGGCCCGCGCGAGCGCCCGCCTCGATCGACATGTTGCAGATGGTCATCCGGCCTTCCATTGAGAGGGCACGAATGGCGGGACCGTAGTATTCGAGCACGGTGCCGGTCGCGCCTCCGGTGCCGATGGCGCGGATGATGGCCAGGATGATGTCCTTGGATTCCAGGCCGGGGGGCAACTGGCCGGTCACTTCGACGCCGAAGGACTGAGGCCGCTGGCCTTGCCAGAGGGTCTGGGTGGCGAGGACGTGCTCGACCTCACTGGTGCCGATGCCGAAGGCCAATGCCCCGAATGCGCCATGGGTGCTGGTGTGGCTGTCTCCACAGACGATCGTCAGGCCGGGGAGGGTCAGACCCAGCTCGGGGCCGATGATGTGGACGATCCCTTGGCGGCCGCTGCCGATGTCGTAAAGCGTGACCCCGAATTCCTTGCAGTTGGCCCGCAAGGTCTCGACCTGCCGGCGCGACATCGGCTCTCGGATATCGAGCTGGTTCTCGGTCGGGACGTTGTGATCAAGCGTGGCGAAGGTCAGGTCGGGCCTTCGCACGGCGCGACTGGCCAGGCGCAAGCCTTCGAACGCCTGGGGACTGGTCACTTCGTGGATCAGGTGTCGGTCAATATAAAGCAGCGTCGCCTCGTCATTGGCGCGCACCTCGTGCCGTTTCCAGACCTTCTCGAACAGAGTTTCGGACATCACCGGCTTCCTTTTACTTACGGATGGAACGAGCCAAGGGCGAGCGACGCGCTCAAGTCAGGATTGGCGACCACGGGTCATTTGTCGAAGCTGCAACGGCCCCTGTTTGACGGGCTCGCCCTTGGGACCGTTTGGGTTACTCTGAAAGTCTTCACATTAGATAATTTGAGTCGTCTGCGAGCCGTTACTGAGGGGCGAGTCATTGCAAGCAATCGAGGCCCCCAACTTTCATGGGGTCGCGTGTACAAAGATGCATTGAAATTCATTCGGCCTTGCGGGCAGAAAGATCCCTCGCTCACGCGTCGGGTTGCAATTCCCGAAGGAAGGTGCCCGTCGCTCACGCTTCGGACATCGAAACCCGACGCGTGAGCGAGGGATCTTCTTCGGAGCGAGCCGTGAAGCGATCGCGACTGCCAAAATGGCAGTTGGGTTGCTCTGAAAATCCCCCCGTCTTCTGTTCTTTTGTTCACGCTGCCTGCTCTGGCTTCAACCGCTCTTGGTAGTCGACTTGGGTCTTGAGCAGGGTGTAGGCGAG
>JBDTIR010000223.1:0-4446 GCA_039936275.1 Isosphaeraceae bacterium
TGGGGTGGGTGGCGGAGGGGGGGAGCGGGTGATAAGCTGAAGAGCGAGGTTCGTCAACGGTCGGCGGCGAGCAAAAAGGGGACGAGACGGCCGGGCGGTTTGCCGCTTGGGCTGGCTCAACGCGGGACGCATCGATCATGGCCATCGCTCAGGACGCACAAACCTCGGCGCGACTTCTCGATGAACTGGCGAGGGTCGTCGGCGCGGAGAACGTGCTGCATCATAAGGATGAGCTGATCGTTTATGAGTGCGACGGCTACGTGATCGAGAAGAACACGCCGGATTGCGTCGTCTTCCCAACGTCGAGAGATCAGGTCGTCGAGGTCGTCAAAGTCTGTAATCGGTATCAGGTTCCGTTCGTCCCGAGAGGTGCGGGGACCAGCCTGGCAGGCGGCACCTTGCCCGTCGGCGGTGGGGTGATGATCGCCCTGACCAGGATGAAACGCATTTTGGAGATCAACCTGCGCGACCGTTACGCGATGGTTGAGCCGGGGGTGGTCAACATCTGGCTGACCAGGGCCTTGGCGGGGACCGGGTTTCATTACGCCCCCGACCCGTCGAGCCAGGGGGCCTGCACGATCGGCGGCAACGTGGCGACCAACTCGGGCGGGCCGCACACCTTGAAGTACGGGGTGACGGTCAATCATGTGCTCGGGCTCGAATTCGTCATGCCGGACGGCTCGGTCCAGGAAATCGGAGGGGTGGCCGAAGACCCCCCCGGATACGACCTGGCGGGCCTGTTCGTGGGCAATGAGGGGACCTTCGGCATCTGCACCAAAGCCACGGTGCGCCTGACCCGCGACCCGGAAGCGGGGCGGACTTTTTTGGCCGTCTTTGACACCGTGGACGCGGCGACCGAGGCGGTCAGCGCGATCATCGCGGCGGGGATCGTGCCCGCGGCCCTGGAGATGCTGGACAACCTGATGATCCAGGCCGTCGAGCAAGCCTTCGGGTTCGGATTCCCGACCGACGCGGGCGCGGTCCTGATTATCGAGACCGACGGCCTGGAAGCCGGGCTCGACCAGGACGCCGAGGCCGTCGCCAGAGTGGTCGAGGGGCAGGGGGGGGAGCTGCGCATGGCGATCCCCTGGCGAACCAGAACCGAACCGGAATACGTGGCGATCTGGAAGAGTCGCAAGCTGGCCTTCGGCGCGGTCGGCCGCCTGAGCCCGAGCTACTGCACGCAAGACGGCGTGGTCCCTCGTACCAAACTTCCGGAAATTCTTCGCACCATTACCGAGATCGGGGCGCGGTACAATCTGAGGATCGCCAACGTGTTTCACGCGGGGGACGGCAACATTCATCCGATCCTCTTGTTTGACGAACGAGACGCCGAGCAGGTGAGTCGAGTCTTGCGGGCGAGCCATGAGATTCTCGAAGCATGCATCGAGGCGGGCGGTAGTGTGACGGGTGAACATGGGATCGGGGTCGAGAAGCTGGAATTCATGTCCAGGATGTTCGCGCCCGAAGACCTGGCGGCGATGGCGGCGATCCGGTTGGCGTTCAACCCAAAGGGGTTGTGCAGCCCGTCGAAGATGTTGCCAGGCGGGGCGGGGTGCCTTGAGCGGACGAGGCCGGGGCGGCAGGCGTCGGCATGACCGGGCGACGCTGGGGTGTGATCGTTGGATAGTTCCGAGGTTTCCAAAACGGGTGAAAAAAGGGGGCGGACGGCGTGTCCAAGCGACTCCGGAATTCGCGATGGCGGCGGTTGCCGGGCGTGTATCGGATCGGCGACCGTAAAACGCCCGACCTGAATCAGGAGCCTGCCCGGCTCACCTTGTATCTGCCCGGCGGCTTGCTTGACCGGGCCGAGTCAATGGCGATGCGCGCCGGGGCCGCTGACCTCCAACAGTATTGCGAACGGCTCTTGACCAGGACGCTTGAGGCGGAACAAGAACGCGAGCACATGGAAGAGGTCGAAGCGCGGCATGGGCCATTGAAGGGGCTCGACGCAATCTCCAACGACCCCGGATATCTGGCCGAGTGGACGGCGTCGGCTGCGCCTCGCATCCGGGTTCAACCTCGGCCTGAAACGGTGGTCGAGACCAGTTATCAGGAACCGGACAATCCCCCCCTGGAACGCAACCGGAAGCCAATCCACGAAGCTCTGGAGGCCAGCCCTTCGAGTCGCGAGCCGAGCGCGGCGGCCCTGTTGGTCTTGCGGCACGCGGCGGTGTTCGAGGACGATGCATCGGGATTCCTCGCCTGTTTGCGTCGAGGCGAGACGATCGGCCCGGCCTTGGCCCGTGAACTCTTGCAAGCCTTGATCGACCTTGAGGCCGAGTTTCGCGACACGGCGCGGCTCGACCGTCGCCTGGCTTACGCGCTGCACCGCCTGGCGTTCGAAGGGCAGGTTTTGCTGACCGACGCCTGGCCAGGCACGGCGAGCGACACGGCGACGGTGGACGTCTTGCGCATGGTGCAAGAGGCCGTGGACCGCGTCCTCTCTGGAGAAGACATCCGTTACTATCCCCAAGGCCCATGACGGGAGGGCCGCCTTGGATCGACTCGGCCTGTTCCACCACATCGCTGGGGACTCGACCTCGCGCGACGGCGATGCGGGAGTTGGCGCGCCGTCAGACTGCGACCCAAGGCTCAAGACCTGGCTGATGAGGTTTTCGAGGCTCTCGGGGGTACTGGTCGCGCTGATCGGGGTGCTTGTGCTCATCGGCTGGGCCACGGGCCTAACGGTGCTCAAGTCAATCTCGAACGTGATCGTGGCGGTCAACCCGTTGACGGCCGTTTGTTTCATTCTGGCCGGTTCCTCGCTGCGGCTCTGGTGGTTGGGTCGGACCCGTCCCGGGGCCAAGCCTTTGGCGCGTGGGCTGGCGCTGGCCGTGGTGGCGCTTGGCTTGCTCAAGCTGGTGGACCTGTTCCCTGGTTGGGACGTTGGCGTCGATCGCTGGTTGTTCGCTGATTCGCTAGAGGTCGCCTGGGAAGCGCAAGCGAACCGGATGGCGCCCAACACGGCGGTCGGGATGCTCTTGATCGGGCTCGGACTGGCCGTGGCCGACGTGGAGACGCACCGGCGAGACCGGCCCTCGCAGCCGTTCGCCATCGCGGTCGCCTTGGTGGCGCTTCTGGCCCTGATCGGGTATTCCTACGGGGTCGTGCCGCTCTACGGCCTGGCGCGGTTCATCCCGATGGCCCTGACGACGGCCCTGGCCCTGGTGCTTCTGGCCCTGGGCCTGCTCTGTTTATGGCCGGATCGGGGCATGATGATGCTGGTGACCAGCAAGAGCGAGGCGGGCATGATTATCCGCCGTCTGCTACCCACGTCGGTGATCTTGCCGATGGCGCTCGGCTGGCTCTGCTTGCGGGGGGTCCGGGATAATCTGTACACTCATGACCTTGCCGCCTCGATGATGGTCGTCTCCAACGTCATCCTGTTCCTCATCCTGATCTGGTGGAGCGCACGGCTCTTGCACCGGGCGGAGGTCCAGCGTCGACGCGCGGACGAGGCCCGCGCGGCGTCCGAATCGTTCTACCATGTTCTGGTCGAGAGCCTGCCGCAGAACATCTTGCGCAAAGACCTCGAAGGACGGTTCACCTTTGTCAACCAACGGTTCTGCGAAACCATCGGCCGCCGCCTCGACGAAGTCCTGGGACACACCGACCTGGATTTCTTCCCGACCGAACTGGCCCAAAAATATCGGGCCGACGACGCGGACGTGATGCAATCCGGCCAGAACGTCGACGTCGTCGAAGAACACGTCACGCCTGATGGTGAAACGCATTATGTTCAAGTGATTAAGACGCCATTATATGGCGCGTCGGGCAAGGCGATCGGCGTGCAGGGGATTTTCTGGGATGTGACCGCCAGCCGCCGGGCCGAGCAGAAGTTGCGGGCGCAGAACGCCTTGCTTCAAAAACTCGCCGCCTCCGAGCGTCAAGCCCTGGACGACCTCAAGGGGGCCCAGGTCCTGATGGTCGAGACGGCCAAACTCGCGGGCCTGGGCCAGATGGTGGCTGGCGTGGCCCATGAAATCAATAATCCCCTTTCCTATGTCAGCAACAACGTCGCGGTCCTCCAGCGCGACCTGGGCGAGATCGCCGAACTGATCGAGCTCTATCGCCAGGGAAACGACCTCTTGAGGGACAACCGACACGACCTCTACGTTCAGATCACCGACCTTAGCGAGCGCGTGGATATCGACTATACGTTGATGAACCTCTGCGGACTCTTGAACCGCACCCGCGACGGCCTGAACCGGATCCAGCAAATCGTCAAGGACCTGCGGATCTTCGCCAGGCTCGATGAAAGCGACCTGAACGAGACCGACCTCAACGCCGGCGTGGAATCGACCGCGACCATCATCCTGGGCAACGCCAAGAAGAAAGGGATCAAGATCGAGCTCGACCTGTCCCCTTTGCCGCCCGTTGTCTGCTTCCCCGCGAAAATAAATCAAGTGATTATGAATTTGGTTTCCAATGCGATTGATGCGT
>JBDTIR010000224.1:0-4389 GCA_039936275.1 Isosphaeraceae bacterium
CATACAGGGCCAAGGCCCCCGCGACCACGGCCGAGAGCAAGTGGGTCCACCAGAGGCCTTGGCGGCGATTGATCACCGTGAAGATTTCGCCGGCGATCTGGCCGCCGTCGAGGGGATAAATCGGCAAAAGGTTGATCAAACCCCAGAGCAGATTGATCTGGAACAGGAACCAGAGGATCATCAGCCGAGGCGGTTGAAGGCCTGGCAAGAACAAGACGTCCGGGCGGATCTTGCCGTCGCCCCAGCCCAGAAGGGCAAGGAAGTCGCCGAAGGTCAGGCCATAGACCGCGCGAGCGACCCCAAGAACCAGGGCCGCCAGCACGAACCCCGCTCCTGGTCCGCAGAAGAGGACCGCCAGGCGCTGCCAGGTGGATTGACGCTCTGGGTTGTAGACGCAGAGCCCGCCCATGACGTGGAGCACGACCCTGGGGGTCTGTCCGGTGGTCAGCCAGGCCACGACGGCGTGGCCGAACTCGTGGACCAGGATCGAGACCAAAACGCAGCCGACCCAGAGTAAGCGGTCTCGGTTGTTCCCCACGCTCCAGCCCATGACCAGCGAGCCGAGCCAGAACAAGGGGTGAATACGGACCGGGAATCCCAGCCGGAAGCGAAGGTCGTATGGCGTGGCGGCGGGGACGTCCAAGAGCATTGTGCGGCACCTTCGGCCAAACGGGGCGAGTCGAGTCAACCAACCTCCAGCCTAGACCCCCCGGCTTCGATCGACAAGCCGAGACCTCCGTCATTCAGGGGCTTTCAAAATTTTGTGGCTAAAGGGTTCCATGACCTTCGACACCGTCTCTTTCGCCCGGCGAAGTCTCCACGAAAAAACGACCGACCCGTTCCCGATGATCGGGAAAGGGTCGGCCGCGCGCCTATCAAGACGGACCGGCCGGCGTCGGCCGCCTTTGCTAGGGACGCACTTTCTTCAGCAAGGTCTCGACGTCCGCAACGGTCTCGGTCGGCAACGAGTCTCGACCGTCGCGGGCTTTCTCCAGGTATGGGACGGCTCGCGCCGCTCGGCTCGGGTCGTCGTCGTTGGCGATGAGCTTGCCCATGTGATAGTTAAGCATGGCGAACTCGGGGGCTTTGCGTAGGCCCTGACGGAACGTCTCTTCAGCGTCGCGCGTCTTGTTCAAGGCGGCCTGGATCGAACCGAGGGTGTCGAGGAACTCGGCGGGCAAGGATTCCGGGTCGGCGCGGTGGGCCAGCCCTTCGGCAAGTTCCAGGGCCCGGCTGTCCTGGCCGAGATGGCGGTGAAGGATCCAGGCCTTATTGTTGACGGCCTCGATCGAACTGGCCTGAACCTTGAGGACCTTGTCGTACTCAGCAATCGCCTGTTCTGACATCAGGCGCGACGAGGCGGAGCCGGTCGCGGCTTCCGCCTTAGTCATCAGGATGTCGCCGAAGGTCAGATGGACGACCGGTCGGTCGAGCTTGGCCGCGGCCTTCTCGATCCAGGGGAGCGCCTCGTCGTCCTGACCGGCCTTGTGGAACCCGATGGCCAGGGCCAGAGCCGCGTTGCCGGTCGGGTCGCTGGCTTCGGTGCGGAAGGATTCGGCGAGGGTCAGGGCGTCGCGCAGCTCACCCCGGGTCAAGGGACGGCCCGGGTCTCTGGGCTCGGCGAGATACTGGGTCAAGAGCGCCAAGCCTGCGTAATCGTCGGGGACGGCCTTGAGCCCGTCTCGCAAGGCGGCGACGGCCTCGGTCCGGTGCCCTTGTCGAGATTCGATCTCGGCGATTTCGTGGTAGAAACCGGAGGTCTTGGGGGCTGTTTTGATCGCGTTTCGAAGTAGACTCACAGCCTGGGCGCTGCGGGTGGCGACTGCGTCGGCGGTTCCGGACTGTCTGGAGAGGCCGCGAGCTTTCATGAGCAAGGCGGCCGGCTGGTCGGGCTTGGACTCCAGGACGAATTCGGCCTGGCGGACTGCTTCGTCTGGCTGATCCATCGCCAGGTTGGCCTGGCCGAGAGCAAGCCGAACGTCACCGCGACGGGGGTTGCGAGCGAGCGCCTCAGCGTAGGCCTGGGCGGTCTTCGAGGTCTGGCCTCGAACCGAGGAGATTCTGGCCCGCATCAGCGGCCCTGCCGGAGAGTTGGGCGCGATCGCATCCATCTGCTTGGTGATCGCCTCGGCCTCGTCCAGATCACCGCGACGGGCGGCCAGTTCGCATTCGGCCTGTGGGAATGAGAGTTCGGTGGGGAACTGCTTGCGGAAGCGACGGACCAGGCTCAACGCCTCGTCGCCGAGGGTCTTCTCGGCGGCACGGTTCCCTTGGTCGGCCGCGATCCCGGCGCGGAGGCCGACCAGATGCACGAGGGTCGCGGCGAGCTGAGCGTCCTTGGGCACCTCCTTGAGCAAGGCGCGGGCGACGTCTTCGGCCTTGGCCAGTTCGTTCTCATCCCGATAGATCTCGATCAAGAGGCGACGAACAGGCGCGGTGGGGTGAGCTTTCGCGGCGGCCTCGACGCTGGCTAAAGGGTTGGCCGCCTTGCCCAGCTTCAGGGCCAGGTAGCGGGCTCGGATGAGTTCAACCGAGTCTGGATAGACCTTCAATCCCAGGTCGATCGAAGCGAGCACGCGCGTCGATGCGTTGTCGGCGGGGGGCGTGAGGTTCTCAGTCGCGGCGAGCATCAGGTACGTGGCCGGCGGCTGCCGGTCGGCGACGATCGCGGCGCGGATCACCCGAGCGGCCTCGGCCCCTTCGCCACGGCTGGCCAGCATCAAGGCGGCGGTGGCCACGGCCTGCGGGTGCCCTGGCTGGCTTTTGAGCACGGCGTCGACCTGGGCCTTGGCGAGTGCGGGTTCGTCGTGCAAGCGGTAGAAGTTGGCCGCCTGGACCCGTTCGGAGGCGGTCGTGCCTTTGTCACTCAAGAGTTCAGCGACGGCTCTTTTCGCGGGGCTGATTTCCCCTTTGGCGGCTTGGGCCAATGCCAGTTGCCAGCGGAGTTTCCGATCGGCGTCGCCGCCGACGCCTTGCTTGAGCAGCCCTTGGTAGCGGGCGATCGCGGTATCGAGGTCCTGGTTCTCCATCGCCATGGAGGCCAAGGCCCACTGCGCGGCCTGAGCCAGGGAGACGCCGTTAGCGACCTCCTTGGTGCTGCCCTCCTTGGCGATCGTCTCGAAGACGCGGGCCGCCTCGGCCGAAGCGCCGGCCTTCTCATCGAGCTGGGCTTTCCAGAATAGGGCCAGTTTGTTGGCCGGGTCTTTGTGGAGGG
Organism: Isosphaeraceae bacterium; assembly: GCA_039936275.1. Taxonomy (GTDB): domain Bacteria; phylum Planctomycetota; class Planctomycetia; order Isosphaerales; family Isosphaeraceae; genus JBDTIR01. The sequence goes on from JBDTIR010000224.1 coordinate 3,215, forward strand.
CCTCATCAAGGTGGGCGATCGCGGCGCGGGGATCTTGCTGGGCCAGGGAGAGCTGCGCGTCGAGCAGGTCGGCGGCGGCGGCTTCCTTCCAGCGTGCCCGGAGTTTGGCGATCGTCTGGGCGGCGGCGGTATCGTCGCGCTGCTGGATGTCGATCAAAGCCATCTGGACCAAGGGGGCGGAATGGTCGCCGTCGGCGACTTCGGCTAGCAGTTTACGCGCTTCGGCGGGCTTCTGGAGTGAGCCGCTGAGAACCCGGGCGCGGGCCAGGCGGGTGTCGAGGCTGTCGGGGTGCTTGGTCAGGAACTCGGCCAGAAGGTGGTCGGCCTCTTCGGCCTGACCTTCATCGACGCGAATCGCGGCGTCGAGCCCGACCAGCTCGTCACTCTCCGGGTATCGTCGGCGGGCTTCGGCCAGTAGGGCGCGGGCCTCGTCGTGCTTCTTCTGTTCCTTGAGGACGACGATGGCCAGGGCTTCGGCCGCGGGACCGGACTGCGCCGCCTTGACGTTGGCGATCCGTTTCGAGCCGGCTTCATGGTCGCCGAGTAAGAGTTCGACCTGCGCGATTCGGAGTTCCAGGGCCTGAGAGACGACCCCGCCGGTGTCGGCGGCCTTCTGATACTCCTCGTGGGCCTTCCGCAGGTCGGCAGGCGTGCGGCGGGCCTGATAGACTTCGCCCAGAAGCAGGTGGAGCATCGGGGCGAGCGACTTGGGCAAGGCGCCTGAGTTGATCCCTTCGACCAGGTGCGATACGGTCGGGACGGCTTCCTCCGGGTAGCCGGCCTGGATCATCGCCCAGGCGGCCCAGACCTGATAGCGTGGCTCCAGGTCGCCCATCCGCAGGGCGGCTTGAAGATATTGCCGACCCAGAGCCGCTTCCTTGGACATCATCAAGGCCACGCCGTAGAGAGCTTGCGCGGCGGGAACATTGGGCAAGCGGGCCGCGGCCGTCTTGAGATGCGTGAGCGCTTCGGCCTGGAGGCGAGGGTCAGCGACCTTGGGCGCGCCGCTGGCCGAAGGGGGGTCGGCCAGCCCGGAACGCTCCATGTCGATCACCCCTTGAAACAGGTGGCCGACGCCTTGATACAGCGGATCGCTGGCGGCGATCAAGTCTTTGATGTATGGAGCAGCCTTGTCATATCGAGTCTCGTCCTTGGTGTCGAGCAAGGCGGCCTTG
>JBDTIR010000225.1:0-10803 GCA_039936275.1 Isosphaeraceae bacterium
ATCGAGCGATCGAGGTCCGGCTGGCATTGGACCTGCTACGGGAGCAGCAGGCCCGAAGTCGCGCCGAAACGACCAAGACCCTTCACAAGGCGAGAGCGGCATGACCCGGTAATCTTGCTACAGTGTCGTCAAAGTCGACGGTTGTTTCCTAACTTCGAGAACCTGGAAATCGGGCGCAAACGCCGCAATCCAGGTTGTCGGTTTCGGAAGGCGTTATCCTTCGGGTCGAGAGCGGATTCGTCTCATTTCCGCTCGGACGCCGTGCCGATGATCGCTAGACAACAAGAAACGGATACACCCCGCGCAGTTCGCCTTCTGGTTTACCGGCCCGAATTTCGGGACCGATCAATGACTTCCTCCGTTCGGAAAGGATACCGGCATGTCGCGGTTCAGTCTCTTGTTGTTGATCGCCGGCCTGGCGGTCGGTACGCTCGGGTGTGCCTTCGGCGATACGGTCGATGACTTCCCGGTGCCCTGTATTGGCGGCAATTGTGGTCCGGCCGCCTATAATCTTGGAGCCCCTTCAGGCGTCATGATGGGGCCTGAATTCGCGGTCCCCACTGGGCCCGCCGTCAGCGCTCCCGCTGTGGCTCCCAGTGTTCCGGTGACCAGTTCTGAGCCTGGCCCGTTTCATTCTCCGCTGCCCGAGCCCCTTGGTTCGGGCTCGGGATCTCAAGCTTCGCAGGGCGAGACGCCGCCTGCGGCTCCGGCGACTCCGAATCATTGAGGCCATGGGCGGCGGGTCGAAAGAGAGGGGGGACAGAGCGGATCACAACGTGATTGTACTGGCGAACGATCAGGATTTTCTGTAGTCTACTTACGTTGGAGAGCCGACGCACAACCGCCGCCTTGATGACGATCAAGATTGATATGATTTCCGCCATCATCTTTGACTTCAACGGGGTGCTCGTCGATGACGAGGCCGTCCACTTCGAACTCTTTCGCGAAGTTTTGGCGGGAGAGGGAATCGCGCTCTCGGAGCGCGCGTATCAGGCCGAGTATCTTGGTTACGACGATCGAGGGTGCTTTGAGGTGGCGTTGGAGCGCGCCGGGCAATCCAATACAAAGGGCCGAGTCGACGACCTGATCGCTCGTAAAGCCAGTCGATACGCGGCCTTGGCAGAGACAGGGCTCCGTTTCTTCCCTGGAGCGGCCGAGGCGGTTTCGGCCCTGGCTGATCGCTGGCCGTTGGCGATCTGCTCGGGGGCGTTGCGCGGGGAGATCGAATTCGCCCTGGCGCGATTGGGCGTGAGCGACCGGGTCGAGGCGATCATCTCAGCCGAGGACACCCAGCGTTGCAAGCCGGACCCGGAAGGGTATTTGCTTGCTCTGGAGGCGCTAAGGTCGGTTGTAGGGGACGACCTGCAGGCAGGCCAATGCTTAGTGGTTGAGGACAGCCTGGCGGGCGTCCAGTCGGCCAAGGCCGCCGGCATGTGGGCCCTGGCGGTCGCGCACACCTACCCGGCCGATCAACTCCGCGCCGCGGGAGCCGACGCTGTGCTTGAGCGTCTCGACGCGCTCGACCCGACCCGGGTCGTTCGGTTTTTCAATCCAAAGGTGACATCATGACGACCGAATCTGAACCCACTCCCGCTCCGGACGCCGAAGGCCCGGCCGGCCTACTCTTGAGCCGCGACCTGATTTTCACATCCAAGGTCACCGGCACCGCGCGGTTGCTCGGGGGCCGTGTGGTCGTGGCGGGCAACTCCGCCCTGGCCGTTGCCTCGATCGAGCGTTTGCGACCGAAGGTCGTGTTTGTCGACCTAGGGGCGGGTAACCTCGTCAACCTTGATGCCTTACGAACGTATCAAGGAGTCGCGGGGGCGGGCGTCCCGTTCGTCGCCTTTGGTTCGCACGTCGATACTGAAGCCCTGGCCGCCGCTCGATCGGCCGGCTGCGACCCGGTTCTGGCCCGCAGCCGCTTCACCGCCGACCTGCCCAACTTGATGCGCCGCTATCTCTTCGGAGAGGTTTCACCACGTTAAAATGCCTTGTACTTGATTTGGGTTAATCAGTGTTCATTCATGGCTAAATAAGAATCCCAAGGATGAGGAACTCGTGCGGTCTGAGCCTGTTGAATCTTGACCCCTCGTCGGGTTCTCGCGCCCCGTAGGCGGCGACTTCCGAGCGGAATGCGGGTTGTTCCGACTTCAGGCCCTCGGGCAGCTCGCGGTCTTCGGCGCTCAGGTTGAGGTAGATCCGCAGTTCCGGCGTTGGTTCAGGCGCGGTTCCTCCTCGAACCAATTCCAGGACGTCTCCCGAGTTGAGCACGCGAGCTTGAGCATGGCGGCCGTCGCGGAGGGTGGGAGATTCGCGACGGAATCGGAGCAGGTCTCGGTAGAGTCGTCTCAGACCTGAGCGGGCCGGGTCGTTCCAGGTCCAGGACAGGACGGCCAGGTCTCGGGTCGTTGGCGCGAAGGCGTCGGGTGGATCTTCATGCCATCCGAAGTGACCGAACTCCGCCTTGCGTCCCTGGCGCACGGCCTCGATCAGGGCAGGGTCCTCGAAGTCGCAAAAGTAGGGAAATGGGTTTGTTTCGCCATATTCCTCACCCATGAACAACATGGGCAAGCGCGGGGCGAGCAGGAGGATTCCGGCCGCCAGACGGAGCTTTGACGCGGGGAAACCGGCGGCGTAGCGGTCTGACTTCATCCGGTTGCCGACCTGGTCGTGGTTTTGCGTGAACGCCAAGTAGCGGTTACCGGGGAACATCGTCGCCGGGGTGCCGTGGCGACGGTCGCGAAACTGGCTGTAATTGCCGTCGTTGACAAACACGCGCTCATACGCTTTTGCCAGGGCTGCGGGCCCAGCGACGAAATCAACATAGTATCCATTTGTCTCGCCGGTCAGACAAACGTGCGCGGCGTGATGAAAGTCATCATTCCAGTGAACGTCAATTCCGTAGCCGCCGCGCTCAGCCGAGCCGAGGAAGCGGGGGGCGTCGTTCAGGTCGGTCTCGACGAACAGATGGACAGGGCGGCCGAGCCGCCTACCTTCCAGGTGTGCCGCCTGAGTGATCTCGGCCAGGATGTGGTGGGGACTTCGGTCGTAGATTTGATCGGCGGCATCGAGCCGGAGGCCGTCGATATGGTAGTCGCGCACCCACATGCGAACATTATCGAGGACCATGGCCCGGACTGAGTCGGACCCTTTGCCGTCATAGTTGATCGCGTGGCCCCAGTCGGTCTTGTAGCGGTCGGTCAAGTAGGAGCCGAACCTGGGCAGCACGTTGCCTTCGGGACCGAAATGGTTATAGATCGCATCCAGGATCACCGCGAGGCCGCGCCTGTGGCAGGCTTCGACCAGCCGATGCAACCCTTCAGGTCCGCCGTAACTTGCTTGAGGGGCGAACAGGAAGACGCCGTCGTAACCCCAGCTTCTCGACCCGGGGAACTGACCGATCGGCATCAGTTCGATGGCTGTGATTCCCAGGGAACGCAGTTCGCCGAGCCTGGGGATGATCGCGTCGAACGTCCCTTCGGGAGTGAACGTGCCGACGTGTAATTCATAAACCACCAAGGACTGATCGTCGATTCCCGTCCAGTCTCCTTCGTCCCAGGCGAACCGTTCCGGGAACCAGACGGCCGACGCCTGGTTGACGCCGTCAGGTTGCCAACGCGAATGCGGATCAGCCAGGGGAGCACCGCCGTCGAGTGCGTAGGCGTACCGCTGGCCAGGGCCGGTCAACTCGGCCTCGACGGCGAAATAACCACGGCCGATCGACGTCATCGGCTGCCGGAATTCCTGGACTCCAGGATCAAGAATCAGGTCCACCCGTGCCGCGTTCGGTGCCCAGACGCACCAGCGAGCCTTCGTTTCATTGACGGGAATCACGCCCGTCCCGGGCAAATCAGGATCGTCGATCACGGGACTTCGCCTCGACAAGGAAGGGGACTGGTTTACCCCTTTTGCCGAGAGCAACCGGCGCGCCGAACGCCCCTTGATTAACCTGGCCGACTCACCAAATGAATGAGGGAGTTAGCTGTCGAGCCACGAATCCCAGAGAGGGTGCTCATGCGTTGCTTGGTCGGGGTGCGTCGAAAATCTGGGCGATGGGAGTTTTCCCGACGACCGCAGCCAGCCAACCAGACCGTCAAACGTCATCCAGGCAAGCCCGACCGTCGCTATGAACAGAATCCCAAGGGCCAGCAGCGCCCTCAGTCCGCTGGGTACGCGAGCGTCGAAGATCGCGGCCATCGCGAGGCCCACAGTGATCATCGACAACCAGACCGAGGCGGGTTGCTGAACAGACGCCAAGAGGGCGGATCGAAGAGCACCGATCGGTTTCACGTATTCGATTCTCCTAAAATTGGCCCCCTCGACATCCAGAATCAATGACATAGGTCAGACCGAAACCAAGTCTTGCGCATTGTCCTCGACCAGGGAGAGCAAGAGCGAGCGGGTCTTGTCTCGGGTCTCACCGATCGCGGTGACGTAGACGGCCGGGTCGTCCTTCACAGGACATTCATGCTCACAGATGCCGCAGCCGATGCAGCGTTGTGGATCGATATAAGGGCGTTTCAATTCGAGCTGGCCGCCCCAGCGGTCGGTGACGGTGACGTTGCGGGTGAAGATCGCCTTCGGGCTGACCGGGCAAACTTCCTCGCAGACGACGCAACTGATGTCCATCGCCCAGGGGAGGCAGCGCCCTTGGTTGTAGAAGGCGGTGCCAGACTTGATCGGCCCCTGGCTTTCGAACGGGCCGACGCCCAGTTTTTCGGCGATCGAGATTTCCCTGATCGCGCCGGTGGGGCAAACCTGGCTGCATAGGGTGCAGTTCAGCTCGCACCAACCCATCTTCGAGATCATGATCGGCGTCCAGAGCCCTTCGAGCCCCGCCTCGAACAGGGCGGGCTGGAGCACGTTGGTCGGGCAGACCCGGATGCATTGGTCGCACTTGATGCAACGGCGGAGGAACTCGTCTTCGGCCACCGAGCCTGGCGGGCGGACTACGTACCGGCTGAAGTTCTTGCGCACTCCGCCAGAGAGCCTCGTCATCGGAAAGAAGACGACGCCGAAGAGACCGGCCAGGAGCAATTGACGCTTGCCGATCTGCGGGTTTGTGATCTCGCTCGCCTTGCGGGGCAGGAACCGGAACGAGAGGGCGTCGTGCGGGCAGTCGTCGATGCAGTTCATGCAGACGAAGCACTCGCTTTTGCGCAGGTCGGCTTGCGGGTCACTCGCGCCTTCACAACTTTTCAAGCAGAGGTCGCAGTCGGTGCAGCGCACCGGGTCGCGGTCGATCCGCCAGAGCGCGAACCGGCTGAACACGCCCAGCAAGGCCCCCAAGGGGCAGAGCACTCGACAGAAGAACCGAGGGATCCACCAGTTGGCCACCAGCAAGCCGATGAAGATGACGCCGACGACCCAGCCGTACCAGTATTCGCGGTTCTCGGTATAGACGCTCTCGGTCGCCTTTTGCGCCGAGGGTAAGACGCTGGTCGTCAACGACCGGACGGTCAGGGCGATCGGGTCGAGGAGGCCGATTTGCAAGGTGCTGTTGCCTTGCTTTGCTTCCTCAGCTGAGCGTGCGATCCCGGTGCCAACCGCGCTGAAGACCCTGGCCGGGCCGTGCGAGGTCAATTCCTTGCTTCGGTAGGCTTCAACGACCTTGCCGGGGGCGTGCCAGACCGTGGGCACGATCCAGAGACTGGCCATCGCGAGCATCGCGGCCAGGATGTAATACTTGATGGCGTAGATCTTACGGTAGCGGTTCGACTCGATCATCTGCTTGGTGTTGCGGCGGTTGCCGATCCAGCCAAAGAGATGATGCAAGATGCCGAACGGGCACATCCAGTTGCACCAGACCCGCCCGAGCATCATCGTGATCGCGATGACGACCAGGCCCCAGACCAGGTTGCGGTAAAGCGTGTGTGTGGTCAACGCTGTGGAGACGGCCACCAATGGGGACGCCTCCAGGAACAACGACACCGGCCACCCTCTCAGGTAGCGCAGATCGGTGATGATCAGGAAGAACAGGAAGAGCCCGAGAAAGAGGGCTTCATAGGCTCGGCGGATCTTGACCATCTTATTGGGCTCCTCCAACGGGAGGTCGGCGGCGCTTCTTCGGCCACAGGTCGGCCTTGGCCAGCAGCCTGGCGAGAGGCATGGAAAAACCGGGGAGTAGATCGGTCTGGTACGACTCCGCCTCCTTGACGATCAAGGTGACGACGCCGTCGGCCTGATTGCAATGAACCGTCATGATACGCTGAAATCGATCAATGATCCAGTATTCCCGCACGTCAGCCGCCAGGTATTCCCCCAACTTCTCCTCATAGTCTCGACGATGATCCCGGCGTGCGGCCGAGACGAATTCGATGACGATGGCGGGAAAGTCTCGCTCGAGATCAGGAGTGCGTCCCAGCCCGACCCAGATGGCCCGGTCGCATCGGCGACGATTGGGGGTCGTTGCCAGAGTCTGTTCCGAGAGGGTCACGTCAAGTGATGACCCTTGTGGGTGAAATTCCCGATAGAGACGAAGAAGATAGCCGAGTTCCTCGTTTGGATCGACTTCCGCGTTACCTGCAGGCGGCGTCACGACAAGCACTCCGCGGATCAACTCATAGCGATAGTGGTCAACGAAGGCGGATTCCGGCAGCGCATCGAACTCTTCGGCGGTCATCGATATTCCCGACGATCGCGGGCCAATTCGGATTTGACGGCAGGTTTTCACGCTCATGGATCGGCCTCGTAGTCATGGGCGTTGCGAGTCAATAAGAGACTTGAGATCAATGCATATTATTATTTAGGATTCACCGTCTTCCGGCGCCAGTCCCAGGTATTTCAAGGCATAGGGATACATCTCATGCCAGACGTGGACGTCATAGGTCGCCTCGTCGCGCTTCCGGGCTACCATCAGGACGCCGCGCTCATAAGGGTCGTCGCGGTCGGTCATGGTATGTCGGCCGATCAAGACCAGAAGCTCACCGGAGCCGACCGTCGCCTTGATTTCGAGCCGCTCGGGCTGGACCAGGACGTCAGGCATGTGCAGCGTGAGACGTTTCCCCTCGTGGTTGATCTCGATCGGAATCGAGCTGGTCGGATAGCACTCATGCTTTCGATTCAAAAGATCGACCCAGAGGTCATCTGGCATTAGTCGGTCCTTTCAAGTCTCTTTGGCTCAGTTCAGCCGAACAGGATGCCCTTCAAGTTCAGCACAAAGCCCGGCAACACGTCCTCGCCGGAAAGCGTGGTCGGTTGTCTCAGGGTTTCAACTGGAAAGCCGGGCCGGTAGACGTCCACCTCGACCGCCTCGGGATCGAGCAGCCAGCCGAGTCGAGCCCCCTGGTCGAGATATTCACGCATCTTCTCACGAACATCACTCCGCTGATCCGACGGCGACATTAATTCCACTACGAAATCGGGGCAGATCGGCGCGAATTTCCGACGGTCTTCGGGACTGAGCTCCTCCCAGCGTTCCCGGCGAATCCACGAAGCGTCGGGCGATCTGGTCGCTCCATTGGGAAGCACGTATCCCGTCGAGGAATCGAAGTGTTCTCCAGAGCCGTCCGCTTCGGTCCAGATCCCGAGGCGCATCGTCAATTTGGCGTTCCGCCCGCCGCTCTCGGTCCCCGCCGGCGCCATGACGATCAACTCCCCTCGCGCCGAGCGCTCGAGCCGCAACTCGGGATTGTCTCGGCAGAGCCGGACAAAAGCCCGATGGCTCAGGCGCAGGCCAGAGCGACTGGGCACCCGCAGCGCGATGAGTTCTGGCCGCGAGCGTGGACGATCCAGGTCCCTCCGGTGCGAAACTTTTAGATGTTCACTTCGCTGGTCCATTGCGGTCTCCAGTCGCGGCCAAGAGAGCGGGCGATCGCCTTGTCGAGGTAGATGACCTCGTGACGCTGCTTCTCCAGGAGCCTGGTGACGCACCAGCTATCGACGGCCACATGGTCGGTGCCGACCACGATGGCGTCGCCGCGCTTGACGTCGTTGAGGCTGCCCCCGGTCGGCCCGTTGCGCATCAAGAGCTTGCGGCCGTCGGCAATGACCAGGGTCGGCTTCATCATTAACGCAAAATCACTAATAATTCCGTGGATGTTTTGATGGAACTGGTTGCGGGGGTTGCCCAGCAGGCCGTACCAGTTCTTCATCGTCATGGTGGCCTTGCAGAGGTTGTGGTCCTTGACCGGCGAGACGCCGATGACCTTGGTCGCCTCGCGGAAGGGGCGGTAGAACATCGGCCAGGTGCCGGTGATCGTCTCGCCGCCGACGTAGAGGTCTTCGAAGTAGCTCGCCTTCGGCAGCATTAGCTCAGCCCCGGCGCGGACGGCCGCCTCACCGACCTTGGTCTTGTAGAAGCAGCTTTCGGGGTTGTTGATCGGGTTGTCGGCCACGATCACCTTGCGGGCCCCGGCCCCAAGGCAGAGCCTGACCACGGCCGCCAGGGTGTCGGGCTGGGTCGTCGCCGCCAGGTCCGGATTCTTGTCAAAGGCGACGTTCGGCTTCACGACGACCACGTCCCCCTTGGTGATGAAGCGGTCAACCCCGCCCATCTCGTCAAGGGCCCGTTTGACCATCTGGAGCGCTTGCTCTTCGCGGGCCCGCAGTTCCTCGTCCTTCGAGGCGAACCCGTCGGCCCCGATCGGGTTCGAACGCACGACGACCAGGGTCGGTCGGCTGGGCGCCAGACTGACCGAATAGTCTTTCAAACGGACAGGGGGCGGCGGTTTGACCCCTTCCATTCCCCAGCGGTCGCGCAGATACAGCCCCCCGGCCACCGCGCCTCCGGCCAGGGCCGCCGTGCCACCGGCTTGCGCCAGGAACTGCCGGCGCGAGAACGACTCATCGGCCGGGTTCACTCCTCCGAGCCGCTCCAGGTTCTTCACCTGGGTCCTGGTCAGTTTCTTGTTCATTGGGACAGACCTTCTGAAAGAAATTGGGGACCGCTGGACCAGGCAGGGAAGTTTGAAACGTTATTTCGGTTCCTTGGCGTCCCGGGTCTCGGTCGATTTTTCCAGGGCGAGGAACGGAACGCTCTGGGGCAACGCCTTGGCGAACCCCTTGGCGAAGGCTTCGGCGGGCTTGGCGATCGTGGCGCCGTTGGCCCCGCCCACGGCGTTGCCCTTCAGGAACAAGATATCGGTCAGGCCGATATCTTCATTGGCGGCGACGACCATCCGGTCGGCCCCGGAATCGTCCAATGTCTTGATCGAGGCACCGTCTTCCTTGGCCGTTTCGATGTACTTCTCAAAGATCGCCTTCGCCTCTTCAGCGTTGGCGTAAGGGCGGAGGAACCCTTGCCAGGTCACGTCGTCGCCTTGATAATCGGCCATGAAGACGTCGGCCAAGAAACTATAGCCGAACACGTCTTGCGCCACGTATTTTGGATCGGTCTTGTCTGGTCCGTCTGGCAAGAGGGCCAGAAGTGCTCCAGGGTCGGTTGTGGGCCCGGTGGTTGGAAGTTTGGGGGCGTCTGCGATCGACGTCGACTTGGGCGACATCTTGGCCGCGATCTGGCTGGCGAGGTCCATCGAGAAGGCGGCGACCTTCGGGTCGTCCTTGGTCGTGACGATCTGGACGTAATACTTCCCAAGGTAGAAAAAGGCGCTTCCGGCCGAGGTGTAGCCCTCCGCTCCGATCGAGGCCGGGGTCACGCCTTGGGGTTTCTCAGAGCCGTACTTTCCCAAGGCCTTGAGCGAGTCCTTCATATCAAAGATGTAAAGCTGGGCCTCGGTCGAGTCGTCGCCGATCGGGTGGTAGAAGGTATAGGCCATCCCTTGCACGTCGTATTGCAAGAAGCTTTCGGCCCGGCCGTTGATCTTTTCGAAGAGGTTTTCGGCGTTGAAGGTCTCCAGATGCGCCTTACCTGACGAGCCCATGCCATTGCCGACGGTCCATCCCGAAGGGGGATTTGCCAACGGGAGCAAGGCCGCGAGCGAGCGTTGGGCTTCGGGCACGGCGGCCAGCTCGGCGTCAATCACGGCTTGAGCCAGGCCGCCAGGCGCCGCTAACGGGGCAGCCGGAGGCACATTGGCAACGGTGACGGCCATTGGAGCGGTCGAGGCGATTGGGCCGGGCAGATCGGCCAAGGCGGCCGGTGGCGCGGTGAAGTCCATCAACTGTTGAGGGCCGTCCAGGCCGACCGATTCCCGAAGGTCGGCCAACCGTTGCAGGACCATCGGTATCGCCTGAGCCGTCGGGGCCGACTGTCTCGCGGCGGCCTGCATGCCGAGCATCGCTTCGTCGAGTTTCTTGATCTCATCGACCAGGCTTTTGCGTTCTCCGGCCAGCCGCTTCATCTCAGTCCTGACCGCTTCGTCGGCCTTGTACAGGGAATCGGCGTATTTGGCCGATTCAAACTGTCTCCCCTGGTCGAGCACCGAAAGGGTGCGGTTCGGGTCGAACTCGTAGCGACTCTCATCAAAGTGCCGGCTCTTGACCACCAAGGCGGCGAAGATCGCCGGGATCATCATCACCAGGATCATGCCCACGACGATCGACGAGAACGAAGGCCGCATGATGACCCGTCCCCGCCTGGCCTGGAACCAGCCCAACCGGCCCAGGACGGCGAACGCTAAGGGGGTCGTCGCCAACGCGATCAAGGCCGCGCCCATCGCCAAGGCGAGCAGCGGGTCGGATTCGAAGAAGCGGCGAAGCTGGCCACCGAACGTCTGCTGGTCCATGATCTGGCGCACCCCGATCCCTTTTGCCCGGGTCCACTGACGTTCAACAAGAGTTGGACCCATTCGCGTTCATTATAGGCATCCCTCGCCCTGACGAGCAATCGCCTTTTTGGTCAACGCAAATCGGGCCGTCGTGGATTCTGGTAGCATTTGAGGGAACCCCCCCAAGGCCACCAGA
>JBDTIR010000226.1:0-2465 GCA_039936275.1 Isosphaeraceae bacterium
CCGAGCACCATCAAGCCATCGACGCCCGCTTGCGCCGACGCTCGCCCTGGAAGATCGCTGTCGCCCTGACCGGCATCGCGGCGGCGGCCGGCCTGTTGCTGGTCGTCGGCCCCTGGGCGGTTCAACCCAGACAAAATTTGCCGTCCGGCAAATACTCTGTTGCGCAACCATCGGGCGATGTTGCCTCGACTCACGGCGAGACTCCCCCCCGTGACGATGCCAATGCGGTCGCGATGTTGACCGCTCCATCCGAATCCGGTTATGTGAAGCCGGGCTGGAAGCCTGGCGAACGGTTTGAGACGGAGGGGATCATCAGCAACGGTGCCCGAAACACGCAAATGCAAGACGGCTCGGTTGTGATGAACGGGCCGTCTCAACCCGGCCTGGCCGGCGGGTCTAATCTGAGCAGCCGAGCGTCCGGCGGCATGGGATCTTCCGCGTTGCCGGCCTTGAATCAAGCCGCTCAAACACACTATCGCCATCAACGGGGCCTGGGGTCCGCCCCTTCTGCAAAGCCGGATCAGGAGGCGAACGCCGTGGCGTTCAGGCAGCGGTCCTCGCCCCGATCTTCCATGTCGGGTCCCGTCGGTTCGGCCATGCCGGGTTCCGCCCCCATCCAGGCACAAGACAAGTTCGACTCACCCTCCGATGAGACGTTCGCGCTTCGTGGTCATGGTCGCGCCGAGCTTGGATACGCAGCCGAACCCGATCTGGCCAAGCAGAAAGCCCCCGCCGCGACGAGTTTCAATGGCGCTCCGGCTCGCATCCAGACCCGTGGAGATCGACAACAGTTCGGTCTTCCAGGAGGCATGCCAGAGGACAATCCGACCCGGGCTCAGCCAAGCGCGAACCAGCAGGGCAAGGCAGGCGCGAACCAGCAGGGGAAGCCAGGCGCGAACCAGCAGGGGAAGCCAGCCGCGAACCAGCAGGGGAAGCCAGGCGCGAGTCAGACGAGGACGCCGGGCGCACAGCAAGCGGGACAGAACGATAAACGCCTCGATCTCCTCAATCGGGTCGATAAGTTGCAGGCGGCGAACGTGGAAAAGGCGGATCGCGACAAGACGTATGAGAACCAGATCAAGCTCATGCCTCCCGCTCAGGAGCCTGCGCCGGTCGAGGTGCCGCGAGGCGGCGAGGAATTCGCCCAGACGGTGGAATTACCGTTCGTCTCGACCGAGGAAGACAGGCTGTCCACCTTCTCGATCGACGTCGATACCGCCTCGTATGCCAACGTCCGCCGCTATCTGGTGCAAGGGGGTCGGCCGCCGAAGGACGCGGTGAGGATCGAGGAACTGGTCAATTACTTCCGATACGACTATCCCCAGCCGACTGGCAAAGTCCCCTTCTCGGTCAACGTCGAGATCGCCCGCTCCCCCTGGAACCCGGCGCATCGCCTGGCCAGGATCGGCCTGCGAGGCAAGGACATTGACCTCAACCAACGGCCGCCGTCGAACCTGGTCTTCCTGCTCGACGTCTCCGGCTCAATGGCCCCCGCCAACAAACTCCCGTTGGCCAAGGCCGCGATGAAGATGCTCGTCGAACGCCTGGGCGAGAACGACCGGATCGCCGTCGTCGTGTATGCAGGGCGGGTGGGCCTGGCCTTGCCCTCGACCCCTGGCTCTCAGCAAGGGGAAATCCTCTCGGTCATCGACCAGTTGCAACCGGGCGGCTCGACCAACGGCGGCGACGGGCTCCGGATGGCTTACGAGGTCGCCCGGTCCAACTTCATTAAAGGGGGCACCAACCGCGTCATCCTCTGCACCGACGGCGATTTCAACGTCGGCCCGAGCAGCGACGCCGCCATGTTCCAACTGATCGAGCACGAGCGGAAGAGCAAGGTCTTCCTGAGCACCCTCGGCTTCGGCATGGGGAACCTCAAGGACAGTAAGCTCGAAGGGATCGCCGATAAAGGCAACGGCAACTATCACTACATTGACGACCTCGCCGAAGCTCGTAAGGTCCTGGTCGAGGAGATGGGCGGAACCCTCGTGACGATCGCCAAGGACGTCAAAATTCAGGTCGAGTTCAACCCGGGCCAGGTCGCCCGGTTCCGCCTGATCGGCTACGAAAACCGGATCATGGCGCATCAGGACTTCCGCAACGATGCCAAGGACGCCGGTGAGATCGGTGCCGGTCATACCGTCACTGCCCTCTATGAACTGGTTCCCGCCGAGGACGCCCAGCAAGATCAACCGTCGTTGACGGTTCGTCTCCGCTACAAGCAGCCCGAAGGGGACGTCAGCGAACAGGAGATCGAGCAGCCGGTCAAGGACGATGGTAAGGACTACGCGGCGGCCTCCCCCGACTTCAAGTTCGCGTCGGCCGTGGCCGGTTTCGGCCTGATCCTGCGCGATTCCCAGTACCGAGGCAGCCTGACCCTCGCCGGGGTCAAGGAACTGGCCCAGGCGGGTCTGAGCAAGGACAAAACGGGATATCGCAAGCAATTCGTGGAACTGGTCGAGCGC
>JBDTIR010000227.1:0-3542 GCA_039936275.1 Isosphaeraceae bacterium
GCAAGCAATCGAGGCCCGCCATCTTGTATGGGTTGGGTGCACAAAAGGTACATGGCAATTCGTTCGGAGCGGTGGCTTGGGTTGCTCTGAAAGTCTTCATATTGGGTGGCCTGGGAAGTCTGCAAGCCGCCGCCGAAGGGCGAGTCATTGCAAGCAATCAAGGCCCCCCCAACTTTCATGGGGTTGGGTGTCCCAAAGGCTCATGAGAATTCGTTCGGCACCCACTGCCCACTGTCCACTGCCCACTGTCCACTGCCCACTGCCCACTGCCCACTGCCCACTGCCCATTGTTACGGAGGTGCCTGGAGCGATTCAAATTTTCAAAGAACAAGGGACGCAGTGGCGTCCGTCAGGTACAGAATCGTTGGTCGTAGTTCGAATTATCAGCAAGTTTTGGGAGATTTTTCGGTTGGGAACGTTGGTGAGAGGGAACGCCATCGGCCGAGGGCTTTGGAAGTCTCCTGGAGCGAGAACGTGGCCGGACGCCCTCAATTGCGGTGGATCAAGACTGTGAATCGGGAACCCGGATTTCAAAATCGAGAAAGATTCTTTGACGAATCACAAAAATGTCGAAGGTTTCGAATTTGCGCCAACGCTTGACTTCGCCGTTACGTAGTGAGACGATGAATCGTCACAACTTGTTAAACATTTTGGCGAGTTCGATCCGATTATGAAATTCATGGCTGCACGGCCCATTGCATTACGTCGCGGACCAGGGTTAGAATAGAGACCCAGTCCGAACAGCCTGCCTTTGATCGAGATTGACGTCTGAACGTCCTTCGAAGTTGTCCAGATTTTCTTGCTCGCCCGAACAGTCTCGCCGACCGAATCTCCTGCCCGCACGCCTTTGAACGGATGAGCACGACGGTAGATGTTCCGTTTCGCGACTTAGGCGATGGACACAGTCTCTGCTTTGGAGACCGATGCAACCGTCGCTCCTTCACCCCGATCCTTTCCTTTTTGAGGAGGCGCCTGATGGACGGTGGCATGACTCGACGACCGTTGTGGAACCGACGCGGGTTCTTAACTGTTGGCGCTTGCGGCTTCGGGCTGACCCTGGGCGACTTCTTCCGCTTGCAGGCCCAGGCCGAGCAGAAGGACTACAAGCCGATTCCGGCCCAGGCCGACTCGGTCATCCATATCTTCCTGCCAGGCGGCATCGCTCACCAGGAATCGTTCGACCCGAAACCCTACGCGCCGGTTGAGTATCGGGGGTCGATGGGAACGATCCAGACCAAGCTCGACGGCGAGGTCTTTTGCGAGACCTTGCCCAAGACCGCGCAAGTGGCCGACAAGATCACGGTCATCCGGTCGATGACCCACGGCGAAGCGGCCCACGAACGGGGCACGCATAATATGTTCACCGGCTATCGGCCCAGCCCAGCCCTGCAATTCCCGAGCATGGGCAGCGTGGTCTCGCACGAGTACGGCCCCAGGAACAACCTGCCGCCCTACGTCTGCGTTCCCTCGATGCCGAACATCTACGCGGGCACCGGCTACCTGTCCTCAGCCTTCTCGCCGTTCAGCCTGGGGTCCGATCCGGCCAGCAAGGGGTTCCGAGTCCAGGACCTGAACCTACCCAACGGCATCGACGACTCGCGGTTCGCCACCCGCCGCAGCGCCCTGGAAGCGGTCAATGACCACTTTCACGCGAAGGAGAAGTCAGACGGCCTGGAGGCGATGGATACGTTCTACGAGCGAGCCTACAGCCTGATTTCCTCGCCCAAGGCCCGAGAAGCGTTCAACATTGACGCCGAGCCGGACGCCCTGCGCGACGCCTACGGCCGCAACCAGGCCGGGCAACGGTTCTTGCTGGCCCGCCGCCTGGTCGCCGCCGGGGTGCGGTTCGTCTCCTTGCAATACGGCGGCTGGGACATGCACACCAGGGTCACTGACGGCATGAAGCAGCAGATGCCCGCTTTTGACCAGGCGTACGCCGCCCTGATTACCGACCTGGCCAATACCGGCCTGCTCGACCGGACCCTGGTCATGGTCTCCAGCGAGTTCGGCCGTACCCCCAAGATCAACAAGGACGCCGGCCGCGACCACTGGCCCAAGGTCTTCAGCGTGGTCCTGGCCGGCGGCGGGGTCAAGAAGGGCTACATCCACGGCGCCAGCAACTCAACGGCCAGCGAGCCCGAACGCGACGAGATCGGTCCCGAAGACCTGGCGACCACCGTCTACAACCAGCTCGGCATTGTCGCCGACAAGGAACTCATGTCCCCGGGCGGCCGGCCGGTCGAGATCGTCAACGGCGGTACGGTCCGGAACGAGTTGCTGGGCTGAGTCGTTTGCGCCCATGATCGAAGGGAGGGCGAGGCCGCGAGCCGAATCGCGCCCGCCCATCCCTTTGAGGAGCCGAGCCGATGCCCAAAGTCCTGTTTCAACCTGACCAGTTCAAACGACTTCTGCGCAGACGCCGCGCGATCGGCGCGGACTTTCTTGACGAGGTCTGGAACGGGATCTATGTGATGTCGCCAGGCGCTGACAATGAGCATCAGGAATTGGCGGGTAACTTTGTCACAACCCTGAATATCGCGATCGGCGACGTTCAGGGCGTCTTGGTCTATCCCACCGTCAACATCTCCGACCGCAAGCTGGATTGGCGGCGGAACTATCGGATTCCCGACGCTTCGGTCTTCCTGCCAGGCAACCCGGCGGAGAACTGCGGCTCTCACTGGTTCGGCGGTCCTGATTTCGCCGTGGAAATTCTCAGCCCCGGCGACCGCTCTCGCCAGAAGTTGAGCTTTTATGCCAAGGTCGGCGTCCGCGAACTCCTGCTGGTAGATCGCCAACCCTGGACCTTGGAATTGTTTCGTCGCCAGGATCGACAATGGAACCTGGTCGGTACGTCCGACCCGGACCAATCAAGCCTGCTGACCAGTGCCGTCTTGCCTTTGACGTTCCGCCTTGTGCCCGCTGATCCTCGCCCATTGATTGAAGTCACCAGGACCGATGGAACCCGGCACTGGCTGGTCTGACCTCAGAGTCCCGCCTGCTTTTGCGTCCCTCGGTGGTTCAACGATCCCTCCCCGACCGGACTCATTCCCCATGCGCCAGACCTTGACTGCCTGCGTGCTCCTGTTCACCGCGTCGGCTCTGCATGCCGCCACGCCCGACCTCAAGACGATCCGTCCCCCGGGGGCCCAGCGCGGCGCCGAGGTCGAGCTTACCCTGTCCGGTGCCCGCCTGGGTGACGCGCAGGAGATTCTCTATTATCAAACGGGCCTGACCACGTCCAAGCTTGAGAAGGTGAACGACAACCAGATCAAGGCCACCATTAAAATCGCTCCCGACTGCCCGCTTGGTCTGCATGACCTCCGGCTGCGCACGGCCTCTGGCGTCAGTGAACTGCGCACGTTCAGCGTCGGGGCCTTGCCGGAAATCAAGGAGGTCGAGCCCAACAACGAGTTCGCCGCCCCTCAGGCGATCGCGATGAACAGCGTGGTCAACGGCGTAGCTGAGAACGAGGACGTCGATTATTATGCCGTCACCGCCAAGAAAGGGGAGCGGATCACGGCCGAGGTCGAGGGGATTCGCCT
>JBDTIR010000228.1:0-4935 GCA_039936275.1 Isosphaeraceae bacterium
ACTCGCTCCAGGCGTTGTGCCTCGCGCTCCGGTTCGCGTTCAGCTTGCTGCGGAAGTTCAAGGAAAACGGCGGTTCACTGTTCAATTCGGACTTTGAAGAGTTTCCGCTGGAGGCGTATTTGGTCGAGGAGAGGTTCTGAAGGGGAGGGAATGGAGGGTATTTTAGAGTCTCGCCGGTCGCGGTGATCTCTCTGTCGGAGTTGGTGGCACGACTGCAAAGGACCGGAATGAAATCTCGATCAATCGACGAAACCGCTCGCAATGCCTTCATGACGGCCTTCGGGGCCAGGGCAAGTGTTGAAGCCAGGGCCCCAGGGCGGGTTGAGCTGCTGGGCAACCATACGGACTACAACGGCGGGCTCGTCCTGGCCGCGGCGATTGATCGGTATACCGTGGTTGCCGGGCGAGCGACCTCGGGGCGCGTCGCAACCGTGCGCTCGGTTCAATTCAATCAGGAGGACGTATTCACACTCGACAAGATCGAGCCCGGGGAGCCGAGCTCCTGGGGCCGGTACATGCGCGGGGTGGCCTGGGCGGTCCAGGAGCGATTCGGGCCGTTGTGTACGGGGTTTGAGGTGGTGATCAGCGGGAACGTGCCGCTCGGGGCGGGCCTGTCCAGCTCGGCGAGCCTGCAAGCGTCGGCGGCCTTGTTCCTGCTGGGACTGGGGCAGGGGGGGGCGGCCGACCTGGACGACGCCGGACGGATGGACCTGGCCGCGACCTTGAGACGCTCGGAAAATGAATTCGTCGGCGTAAATTCGGGCCTGCTCGATCAATTTTCGGTCCTCTTTGGCAGGGCGGACCACGCCTTGAGCCTCGATTGCAGGACCCTGGAGTATGAGCGTTTACCCCTGGGCCGACCCTCGCCCGCGATCGTAGTTTGCGACTCGAAAACGTCGAGACGCCTGGCCGATGGAATGTACAATCGTCGTCGCGTAGAATGTGAACGGATCGTGACCTATTTTCAGGTCCGCGGCGGCAAGGACGCCGTTCAGCAACTCAGAGACGTGACGCTCGACGACCTGGAATCGGCCTGGAACGACCTCGATCCGGTCGGACGGAAACGGGCGCGGCACGTTTTGACCGAGAACGAGCGTGTCAGACAAGGGGCGGACGCCTTGAAGGCGGGCGACCTCGCCGCGTTCGGTCGCTTGATGTCGGCCTCACACGCCTCCAGTCGCGACGACTTCGAGAACAGTTCCCAGGGGCTCGACGCCTTGATCGACGCGGCCGAGGCCGCTCCTGGTTTCCTCGGCGGCAAACTCTCGGGGGCTGGCTGGGCGGGTTGCACGGTGAATCTCGTCCAGACCGATCGAGCCGACGACTTCGCCGAGACCGTCCGGGTCGAACACGCGCGGCGGACAGGCGTCACGCCCGACGTCCACATCTGCCAGGCGGCCGAAGGGGCGTCCAGCAGGATTATTGCGAATTCATGACGGATGATTCGAGCAGCTTGAATCTCGATGATTTCGCGCCATTTCGACCTTTCGTGCCTCGTCCGGAGGCCCAGAGGCGGAGGCCGGTCAATCGTTTTTGCCCCAGGAGATAATAAAAGTCGTCAAGGGAATTGAGGTGGTCGCGTTCGCGGCGCTCGCGCTCAGCCGTCCAGCCAGGCACGGGCTGGACGAATCCTTGACGGGTCATCGCCTCGATCAAGACAGAAGCGATCAGCCTGTGCCCTTTAATCGAAGGGTGAACATGATCAACAAGCCAGTCATAGCCGAGAATCCCCCCCTGGCTGCGGCGTTCGAACACGGGGACGAGATCAACCAAGGGAGAGTCGGTCGCGTCGGCAACCTCAAGAATGGCCTGACTCATCGGCTCCAGAATGCGCAAGGGGCAGACGTCCAGCTCCTTGGCCCGCAGAAACTCGGCGCGGGCTTCGACGATACGTCCTTGCTGCTGGGCGCACTTGGCGAGGTCGTAATGCAGCCCTGCGTGCTGATCGTCGATGTCGAGGGCCTGGCGAAGCAGGCGGATCGTCTCCTCGGGGTCGCCGCCGAACTGCCGGGCCGCCTTGTGGCGAAGCGCGTCAAATTGGCGACGTTCCAGGTCGGTCAGGCCGGCGCGGTGCTCTGACTTGAACGGCGGCGTATCGAGATTGACGACCGGATTAACCAAAAGCGTGGGCACGCCCGCCGCGCGTCCCAGCTCGACCATCCGGCGCAGATTGAACGCGAAGTGGTCGATCACGTTCCGCCGCCAGTGTTCATCGCGGTGATAGCTGGCAAGGCCCCCTCGATAATCGAGCAGGGTATCCACCTCCGAGCCCAGAATGGGCCGGTCCGGCTCGCGTTGGTCTTGAAAGAATGATTGAATACCCGAATTCAGGACGTGAAATGTGCGCATCTCGGCCGCAAGTTCCAGGGGCCGCCGCAAGACGTCGGGAATCCGCTTGATCTGTTGATACGTTCGGTCTTCAAGAAATTCATTGTGTCCGGTGCAGAGGATGATCAGGTCGGGCTGATAGTGGAGGATTTCCTCGATGATCGGTACCTCTCGGTAGCTGGCGTAAGAGACTCCGCCGCAGTTGATCACCCGCCAATGACGCGATGGGTCCGCGGCGTTCAAACCAAGCTCAAGCCAGGTGGTGAACGAGGTCTCGATCGAGAACGGCCGCCCCTGGACCGTTGAGCCGCCCAGGCAGAAGATCCGAAATTCCCCAAGAGGTTTTCGAGCCGGAAACGACACGCGGCGGAAGTACGTCAAACGCGACGTCGCGGTCTCGTACCGGGTCCGAGTCGAGTCCAGCACGAACAAGGGGCGAACGGCGCTGAAGCCGACGAACGGGTCGTCATGCAGATCGGGCTGACCCCAGCCGAGCGCGCTGAGGAGAGCTTCCGCCACAATCAACGGGGCAAGCCCCAGTACGACCGCCGCCACCCGGAACCAGACGCCCCTCCAGGATCGTGGTCGTGAACGAGGACACATCTCCGTTGGGGCCATCGAGCGGCTCCGTCAAAAGCGGCGGGGTGGAACCACTTCTATCTTAATACCACCTTCCAGGAACGGAAAGATGCCGGGGCGTCGCCGATCGACTATGATCTTCGGGTCCGGCATTTGCGTCTCAACAACGGAGCACCAACGCACTCCGAGATCCAAGGGACCATCGCACTAAAAGGGAGTCATTTGATGACCAGCGTCTCGGAGACCCAGGCGTCTCGCCTGTTTGTGATCTTGAACCCGAAGGCCGGGACGTGTACGGCGGACGTCGTGAAGCAGGCGGTGGGGCGGCATTTCTCGTGTGAGGACGGCTCGTGCCGGATTCACGAGACGTCCGGTCATGAGAACCTCGCCGAACTGGCCCGATCGGCGGTTGACCAGGGCTGCGACCTGATCGTGGCTGCCGGGGGAGACGGGACCGTCTCGGGCGTCGCCGAAGGACTCATCGGAAGCCGAGCGTCATTGGGAATCATCCCCCTGGGAACGGCCAACGTTCTGGCCAGAGAGCTGGGCATCCCCGTCAACCTGGAAGCGGCCTGTACCTTGCTGGCGGGAGCGCACACCCTGGCCGATATTGATGCCATGCGCATCAATAACCAGCACTATTTCACGCAAGTTGGCGTTGGAATCGACGCCTTGATGATCCGAGACACGAAGACCGAGCACAAGCGGCAGTTCGGCCGAGCCGCGTATCTCTGGACAGCCGGCACGCGCCTGATTGGGTTTCAGCCGAGGCGGTTCACGCTGGAGGTGGACGGCCAGACGATCCGGCGGAGGGCCTCGCAAGTCGTCCTGGCGAACGTCGGCACCCTGGGCCAACCGCCCTTCCGCTGGGGCCCCGGCATCCGCCCGGACGACGCTCGGATTGACGTCTGCATCGTCCGCGCCCGGACCTTCTGGCACTACGTCGCCTTGGCCTGGCACGTTGTTCGGGGCGAGCATCGCCAGGACCGCAACGTCAGGTACTTCGTCGCCAGGCAATCCGTCACCGTCAGCCTGACCAAGCCTCTGCCCGTGCAGGCCGACGGCGAGGTCATCGGCGAGACGCCGATCCTCATGCAGGTCGTCCCTAAGGCCGTGCGCGTGGTCGCGCCGGTCTCGACCGAGGTCGGATGAACCCGTCGCGATCAGCAGAAGGGGCGCAGGGCCAGCCGCATGATGGCGGCCGTGGGATAACGGTCGGCCGGATCGCGCGACAGGCACTTGGCCATGACGGCCGCCAGGCCGGAGGGAATATCGCCTCGGCGATGCTCGATCGGCACCGGTGATTCTTCGAGCAACATCCGGATCAGGTCGCCCCCTTCGGCCACCTGATCGTAAATAAACTGACCAGTGATCAAGTAATAAAGCGTGGCGGCTGAGGCGTACAGGTCGCCCGAGGGGAGCACCTTCTTGAAATCAAGCATCTGCTCAGGCGGCATGAACGGGATCGTCCCGCGCATCTCGCCAGAGAAAGTCAGGCCGGACAGACCGATCCCCCGAAAACTCTTGGCCAGGCCGAAGTCGGAAATCTTGGCCACCAGGCCGGCGTCGGTCTGACCGATCAGGATATTCTCAGGCTTGATGTCACGATGAACAAACCCTTGCTTGTGTGCGTGTTCCAAACCTTTGAGCACCTGGACGGCCATGCGGCAGGCCTGGTTGATCGGGTACTTGCCCAGATGGGCGTTGGCCAGGGTTTCCAGGTTCGTGCCCGAGACGTATTCCATGGCGAACCAGAACTGACCGCGCGTCGTGCCTTGCTCCAGCCACTCGACGATGTTCGGGTGCTTCAACTGGCTGATCACCGACATTTCGCGCAAGAACCGATCAATTGCCGACCGCGCCGCGGCGCTCTCGGGAACGATTAGCTTCAAGGCCACGCGCCGGCCCGTCTCATTGTGCTGGGCCAGGTAGACCACGCCCATCGCGCCTCGACCCAACTCGCGAAGCGTGGTGTAGTGAGTGACCGGCTGGGGCGTCATGGCGATCTCAGCCCGGCACGCCTCGCAA
>JBDTIR010000229.1:0-3166 GCA_039936275.1 Isosphaeraceae bacterium
CCGATGTGCGGGCGATGCCTCTGCTGCGCCACCGGCCGTCCCGCGCTCTGCGAAACCGGCGCCGCCGCAAACGCGGCCGGCACCCTGCTCGGCGGGGACGTGCGGTTCCACAAGGGCGCGACACGAATTCTCCATCATCTCGGCGTCTCCGCGTTCTCGCACTACACCGTCGCCGCGCAAGAGTCGTTGATCAAGATCGATCGTTCGGTCCCTCTTCAGACTGCGGCGTTGTTCGGCTGCGCGATCCTCACCGGCGTGGGCGCGGTTACAAACACCGCGAAGGTCGCGCCGGGGCAGTCGGCGGCCGTTTTCGGCCTGGGCGGTGTCGGGCTCAGCGCGGTGATGGGCGCGAGACTCGCGGGCGCGTTCCCGATCATCGCCGTGGACACCCTGCCGGCGAAGCTCGCCCTGGCGCGAGAACTCGGCGCGCACCATACGATTGATGCGAATGCCGACGACGTGGTCTCGACGATCGCCGATCTGACTGGCGGCGGTGTGGATTTCGCCTTTGAGGCGGTCGGCAGCGCTGCGGTCTTGGCGGTCGCCTACAACTCCGTCCGTCGAGGGGGGACGGCCGTGAGCGTCGGCCTGCCGCATCCGGATCAGCAACTCTCGATCCAGGCCGTTTCCCTTGCCGGGCAGGAGAAATGCATCCGAGGATCGTACATGGGCTCCGCCGTCCCCCGGCGCGACGTCCCCCGGTTGATCGGACTGTCCCAAAGCGGCGCATTGCCGGTGGACGCCCTGGTCAGCCCCTCAATTTCGCTTGAAGATATCAACATAGGGTTTGATCGACTTGCCGACGGTTCGGCGATCCGGCAACTGGTCCAGTTCGACAACCAGAAGCATTGAGCCGATGGAGGTTACTTCACTCGCCACCAGAGGCTTGGATCAAGGCCACGGTCTCGGCAACGGTCCTCGATCGCCGTGCGGAACCGAGCGGCGTCGACCGGGTAGCCGGCCGTCGGCTTCAAGCCGGGGATCAGGGAGAGCCAGTGGGCGTTGAAGACGTTCATCCAGTGCTCGCGCACCAGCTTGCTGAGGATTGAGGCCAGGGCGACCAGGCCGTCATCGCCGTCGGCCCCGGGAACGAGCGTCAGTTCGAGGCGACGGCCGGGGGCTCGCAGGGTGTACTGGCTGAGCGCGGGGCCTTCGGGGCCTCGGTCGATCCAGGCCTCGGGGAAGGTCTCGGCCAGCAGGTCGAAATAGAAATGACGGCCGCCGTGCTTGTCGCCTCGCACAACGGTTTCCACGCCGTCATCGGCAAGGTCCCAGAGCCTCCGCAGCAGCCTGGCGAAGGCCCGAAAGTGGACCCCCGCTTTTGAGGTCGATTCCAAAAGATGGGCATTGAACAACGCAGGGCCGACGACCACTGAGCGCACGCTCTTGATCCGCCATGCGGCGCCGTCAAGGGGGGCGGATCTCTCGGTCATCTCATCGCAAAGCCTTGATTCCAGACCTGGCCAAGGGGGGTCAACCTCGTCCCACCAGTGAGGGGCCAGCTCGACGTCATGCAGGTCGCCCGCTTCCAGGGCTGCGAGCAGTTCCGAGAGCGTTCTCGGCCGGGCGCGACCGGAGGCCAGCAATGCCGCCAGGGTTGCGGCATTCAGGCGGTCGAGCCCCTGCCCCCTTCGATAGATCTGCTTCGAATCATCGACCCAGAGCCGACCGTCGCGGCTTCCCGCCCGAGCGACGGTCGCCGACAGGTCGTCCCAGAGCTTCGGCGGTTGGTCCCCGGGGCCTTCAGCGACGACCGCCGACATCACCAGGGGGCCCAGGTTCGGCCCGTAGCCCGCCTCGTCGATGCCGACCCAACGCATCGTCGGGAGGCCCCTGGTCGCAGCCTTAGAATCAAGACACTTCATAAGGCTGAATCTTGTTTAGCAAGAACGTATTTTCTCATTAATGGTGGACTGATGACGACGGCGTGATCGGGCCGGGAGCGGACTCGGCGGCCTTGACGTTATCGGTCTGCCAGATCAGGGCGGGTTCGCGCCCCTGGACTTCCGCGGCGAGCGAGGCGTAATCCTCGGCGCCTCGGCTGGTCGGAGCGTACTGGAAGATCGATTGGCCGAAGCTGGGGCACTCGGCCAGGCGGATATTGCGGCGAATTCGGGTCTGGAAGAGTCGGGCGTCGGCCCAGGGGGCGTTGACGTTCTTGCCGCTGGAGAAGTAGCGGTCCAGGTCTTCGATGACCTCGCCGCCGAGCCTGGTTCCCGAGTCATACAGGCAGAGAATCACCCCGCCAACCTTGAGTTCGCGGTTGACCCGCTTTGAGACCAGTTGGATCGTCTCCAGGAGCTTCGAGAGCCCGTGCAGGGCCAGGAAGTGCGCCTGGAGCGGGATGAAGACCTCGCGAGCTGCGCAGAGGGCGTTGAGGGTGAGGATGCCCAGCGACGGCGGGCAGTCCATCAAGATATAATCGTAGGTCTCAGACTCGGCCGCGAGCTGGTCGCGGAGGATGACCTCGCGGCCGACGGTGCCGATCAGTTCGACCTCGGCGGCGGCCAGGTCGATATGGCTGCCGCAGCAGAACAGGTTAGGCGCGACCTGGCGGCGGACGTTTGCCAGGGGCATCCCCTGGGTCAGCACCTCGTACAGGGACGGCCCCGACCTGCCAGGCAAGAGACCCAGGTGCAAGGTGGCGTGCGCCTGGGGGTCCAGGTCGAGCACCAGGGTCTTGTGCCCCTCGTTCGCCAGGGCGGCGGCAAGATTGACCGTGGACGTGGTTTTGCCCACGCCACCCTTTTGATTCAACACCGCGATCCGTCGCATGGTGGGTTCCCTCCCGTTTCCGCGGTCCCCGGGCCTCATTCCGGCCCTCCTCAACGACTTGGAGGCGCACCGGCGCGGACGCGAGTCTATGCCAACCGTCCGTCGGCGCGAAGAGGAATAGTGGGCAGTGGGCAGAAAGAGAGTGGGCCGTGAGCAGTGGGCAGAAAGAGAGTGGGCAGTGGGCAGAAAGAGAGTGGGCAGTGAGCTGCGAAGCCATTGCGACTGCCAAAATGGCAGATAGTGCCTCGCTCACGCTTCGGGCTTCGAAGCCCGACGCGTAAGCGAGGGAGCTTCGGTCTTCGAAGCCCCGCGCGTGAGCGAGGGAACTTCTTCGAGAGTGAGCAGGGAAGCCATTGTGACTGCCAAAATGGCAGGTGGCTTCGTTCGGCGC
>JBDTIR010000230.1:0-7753 GCA_039936275.1 Isosphaeraceae bacterium
TGTTCGTCGGGCCGAACTGAAGGAAGTAGGGGTTCGAGCCGTTCGAGGGCTTGATGTAGAGCTTGCCGGAACTGGGTTCGTAGACACCGTAATCGGCCTTGCCGTCACCGTCATAGTCCCCAGGGACAGGGACGTTGTTCGTCGGGCCGAACTGAAGGAAGTAGGGATTCGAGCCGTTCGAGGGTTTGATGTAGAGCTTGCCGGACTTGGGCTCGTAAACGCTGTAGTCAGTCTTGCCGTCGCCGTCGAAATCACCGTCGACGGAATGAGGTGCAACGGGATTCGGGGTGGCGGAAAGCTGGGCCACGAACATATTCTGCGTGCCGAGATTCGGCAAGGTGGAGGCGCCGAAGGTCGCGGTTCCCGAGTATTGGCCGACCAGGGCAATAGCCCCCGACGGATTGGCGGCGATGCCGCCGACCAGGTCGCTGCCGACGCCGCCGCCACGCTGGGCACCGGTGACGACCCCCGAACTGCTGATCTGCGCGATCAGGACGTCCGTGTCGCCCGCGCTGGTGAGACTGATACCGCCGGGTTGGGCTGTGCCCGTGAAGTTCCCGGCGACCAGGACGCCGGTGCCGACCGGGTCGACCGCCAGCGCACTTCCGCCGATGAAGCCCACCAGTTGACTGGAGGCACGCAGGTCGGTCGCTGATAACGGTTGAAGCGACGAGTTGAGCTTCAGGACGAAGATTCCGCCACCGGCCGGGGACGTCAAGGGGGCCGTCGCGCCGCCAAAGGCGACCGTACCTTCGTAATGTCCCGAGAGGTACGAGTTCTGGCTTGCGTCAACGACGATGCTGTCACCCACATCATACTGAGCGCCGCCAAACCGCTGGGCGGTCACGGTGGTTCCTGTGGCTTGACTGAGTTTGGCGACAAAGATGTCCTGGTTGCCGGCGGACGTCAGGGGTGTCGGAAAGTTGACCGTGCCGGCAAACATCCCCGAGACATACACATTGCCCTGGGTGTCCGTGGCGATGCTATTGCCCTGGCTGATGGGTGCCCCGCCAGCGCTGGGGAAACTTTTGGTCCAGGTAAACGCCAGGTTCGAACCCGTGGGCGTTACCTTCGCCACGAAAACGTCCGTGTTACCCGTGGGAGTGAGGGTGGTCCCGCCGAAAACCCCGTTGGCACCGATCTCGCCGGTGATGTAGGCGTTGCCCTGGTTGTCGTTGGCAATAGCCAACGCCTGGTTGCGTCCAAAGTTCGGCGTGGTTGAGCCCACGACGCCGGAGAACCCGCCGTTGTTGTTCAGGCGAAGCACAAAGGGCGCGAAACCAGCACCGCTGTTCAGATTCGCGGTTCCAGGGCCCGGGTCGAAGTCGACCGTCCCAATGAAGCTCCCCGTGACCCAGACGTTGCCCGTCCCGTCCAGCGAGATGCCGAAGCCGTCGTCGTCGCCGGTCCCCCCGACCTGATCGACCCAGATCAGGCCCCCTGCCGGGGAATACTTGGCGATGAAGATGTCTCGGCTGGTGGCCGCGGTTTTGTTGGTGGTTCCGGGCCCGGGGTCGAAATCAACCGTGCCCTCAAACGAGCCAACCACGTACCTGTTGCCCGACGTATCCGTAACAACATCACGGGACTGGACACTGTCTCCGCCAATCCCGAACGCGCCCTGGAAGCCTGTGCTCAGGAGGGTCCGTCCCTCAAGCGACTCTACCTCGAGGCGACGTCTGCGGTTCAACGGGACTGACGACCGCGGACCAAAGCGATGGGAACTCGACTGTCGAGTGGGTCTCTGCATAAAGGTGCTCTTTGATCAATGGGTGAAGATCTGGATCACATGAGGCTCCGGCGCTGCGATGATCCTCAACGGCGTCCGGCTAAGAGTCAAAGCTTAGCAATAACCTTGTCTCAGGGCAAACCACTTCGGATCGGGTGGGGCCGATGCAACGTCTCTCGACCCTTGACAGGTCGCGGCGGTTCTTGAGAATGGAACCTGGGAATCGCGCCGCGCGCCGGCAACCGAAGTCTTGGCAAGCCTTGTAGATCTGGTCCTTCGGGGACGACCTACACGTGCGCTGTCAGCGGATCCTACGATGAAGCCTGACGATGGTTTGCTGCGTGCGTGGATTTTTCGCCGGCTCCGGTTCCGAACCGTGTCCGGGTGATTTGAAGAACGATTGATCGCTCAACGAGGTGAGGCGCCATGAGCGTACGAACCACCCGAGATCCATGGTCGTCGGCCGTGGACCATCTGGTCCAGGTCGATTCGCGCTGGACCGAGGTGATCGATTGGGTTGGCCCTTGTCGGCTCCGGCCTCGTCGGGATCGGTTCGGGACCCTGGTCAGGGCGATTATCGGCCAGCAAATTTCCACGAAGGCCGCCGCGTCGATCGACGCCAGGTTGCGGGCGATCGGCGGCACGCCTCATGATCCGGTCAAGCTCCTGGACCTGGGTCTTGAGACGATCCGAACCGCGGGGCTCTCCGGCGTCAAGGCAGGTTATCTCCTGAATCTGTCCGAAGCGGTTGCCGACGGGCGGTTGCCCTTGAAGCGCATCGGCACCTGGACCAACGAAGAGATCATCGCGCAGTTGACCACGATCAAAGGGATCGGTCTCTGGACGGCCGAGATGTTCCTGGTCTTCGCCCTGAACCGGCCCGACGTGCTTTCCGTCGGCGATCTGGGCGTCCGGGTCGGCCTGCGCAATCACCACGCCCTGGCCGAGGTTCCCCATCCAAAGCAGTGCGAGGCCCTGGCCGAACCCTGGCGGCCGTACCGAACTGTCGCCATGTGGTATTTGTGGAGAGGACTTGAACGCCCGGGCTCCAGGGCGTAGGCTCGCGACCGATAGGCCGGCAGCGCGGCTGGCCTGGTTGCTTATTAGTCCGATGGAAGGCTAGGCCCGATGTTCGACGTGGTGATCAAGAACGGCTGGGTGATCGATGGTTCCGGGGCCTTGCCGTTCCGGGCCGATGTCGGCGTGCTCGACGACCGCGTGGCCGAGGTCAGGCGACTGGGAGACGTGCCCGCCTCCAGGACGATCGACGCCACCGGCCTCTATGTCGTGCCTGGCTTTATCGACGCCCACGTCCACGGCGACGCGATGCTCCTGGCCGAGCCGATCCATCTGGCTGGCCTCCGGCAAGGCGTGACGACTTACATCATCGGCCAGGACGGCAGCTCGTTCGCCCCGGCCTCTCCCGCCACGATGAAGTACATGCGGCGATACACCGCCGGGTTCAACGGCAACCCCGAGATCTCGTACGACTGGCGGACGGTGGGCGAATATCTGGCGAAGTTCAACCGGACGACCGCCTTGAACGTCGCCTATCTGATCCCTAACGGTAACGTCCGGATCGAGGTCATGGGCCACGACCCTCGCCCCGCGACCGACGACGAACTGCGATCGATGCAAAGGCTGGTTCGCGAAGGGATGGAGGCCGGGGCCGTCGGCCTGTCCACCGGCCTGGATTACTTGCCCAGCCGCCACGCCGACGCTCGCGAAATCGCCGCGTTGTGCGAAGTCATCGTCCCTGACGACGGCGTCTACGTCACCCACATGCGCGCCTACGGTCCCTCGGCCCCGATCGGGATGCGCGAAGTCTTCGAGATCACCGAGCGCTCGGGCGTCGCGTCTCATATCTCACACTTCAATGGGCCGGCCGACGTCCTCTTGCCCATGATCGACCAGGGGCGAGCCCGAGGATTTGACCTGACCTTCGACACCTACCCTTACCTTGCGGGCAGCACGATCCTGGGCATGGTGTCGTTACCCCCCTGGGTCCAGGAAGGGGGGATCGAGGCGACGATGGAACGCCTGGCCGACCCTGCTGTGCGCGACCGGCTCAACACCGATTGGTTCTCCCACCCCACGCCTTACCCTCTGGATACGACCACTCTCGCCATGGTGGCCAACCCTGATTGGCGATGGGCCGAGGGTCTGACGGTTCTCGACGCCGCCCGCCAGGCCGGCATGGCGCCCGGCGACTTCGTGATTGACATTCTTTTGGCCTCCGGCCTGGCCGTGGGGATCGTCGGGTTCCGTCCGGGCGACCGCACCGAGGAGGACGTGCGGGCGATCCTCCGCCACCCGGCGCACATGGCCGGGTCAGACGGCATCTTCCGAGGCGGCTTTCCCCACCCTCGCGGCTGGGGCGCGTTCGCCAGATATCTCGGCTACCATACCCGAACGCTCGGCGACTACGATTGGGCCGAAGCCGTGACCCACCTCTCAGCTCACGCCGCACGCCGCTACCGCCTGACCGATCGCGGCATGCTTCGCCCCGGGTTCGCCGCCGACATCGCCATCTTCGACCCCAACACCGTCACCGACCGTTCCACCTACGCCAACGGGCGCACCCTGGCCGAAGGGGTCCATCACGTCCTGGTCAACGGCGTCGTCGTCCTGCTCGATGGCGAGCCGACCGGCGCCACGCCCGGCCTCGCCCTGCGTCGCGGTTAAGATCGACCAACGGCGAAATCAAATCCCCGTCACAATTCCAGGTCTTTGAGCTCGAAAGGCGTCGTCCCGTTCCCAAGCGGGATGACGCCTTTGCCAGATCATTCGTGTCGAATTTCGGGATTGAAGATAATAGCGCGCGCGCCTGGCGATAATCATGGGTGGCTAGACGATGACGGTGATCGCTGGGGATCACCAGAATTCAAAAGCAGGCGTGGATCGCTCAATGATCCGCAGAACAAGGGGAAATCGACATGCCGCGGATGACCAACGATTTCGACGCGGGCGCCGTGGTCTTCGGGCCGAAACTCTCTCTGACCGCTCAGCGCCGGGCCGACGTCCTTCACGATGAGTCTGGCCGGGGGTTCACGGCCTTCGCTGAGACCATACGACGGGAACTGGGGCCGGGCAACGTCCTGGAAGGGGTTTTGGTCGATCGAATCATTCTCAGCGCCTGGGACCTCCAGACTGTTTCGAAGGCGATCATGTCGGGCTCTGGCCTGAATTCGGTGGATCGGCGTGACGAGGCGAGGGCCGAGCGTTCCTTGATCCGCGCACTGGACGCCCTTTCCGGGTTGCGAGCCGGAGCACTCTCGCAGTGGGGCCGACCTGCCCCCTTGGTCCTGACCGGGCCAATCCTTGAGGACAACGACGACCCGATCCCCGCGGCCGAGTTCATTGACGACCGCCCTTGGTATTCCCGTGACGAGGCGGAGATCGATCGCGAGGAGCCCCTGGATCAGCCGTCGTCACCCGATCCGAGCCATCTCTGGGTTGGCCGGCTCGTCTTTGAGCCAGGCGTCTCCACCAGGTCGCCGGTGGTCCGGGGGACCTGGATCACGGTCGCCCATATTGTGTCATTGATCGTGGACGGCTGGTCGTGGGCCGACATCCTGCGGTCGCACCCCGAGCTTGCCGAAGCCGACATCCGCGCCTGTCTCACCTATGCGGTCGAGGAAGAAAATGCCAGCCTGCCCATCGATTCCTGAGCAAAGGCTCGCCGAACCAAAGACCGAAGCAAGCGGGGCAAGGTTCTTGCCCCGCTTGCTTTTTGGATTCGACGGAGGTGCGAGACTTCAGCCTGGCCCGGTGAGGCTCCCGTCGTCGTTCTGGGGGCGGATCGATTCAAAGTATCGACGGATCGTCTGGCGATGGCCGAGGGGAATGGGCTCACTCTCGAGCACGGCTTCCGACTTTTTGAGCGCCTTCTGATAAGCGTCCCGGTAGCTGCGCGAGGCCCTCTGACGTCCTTCGGGGGAATGCGTGGTTTCCATCTCCGAAGGGCCGTCGCCAGGGTCGCCGCTAAGTTCCTGAAGATTTCGCGAGGACGCCAGGCTCGTTTTCTCGCCGAGGGTGTTGCCGCTGACGGTCAGACCGAAGACCGAGCTGGGGCTGATTGACTTTCGAGTCAGTTTCGCTTTGAACAGACTATTGGCCTCACAACGGCTCTTGCACTCAGCCAGATTGATGACTTCGTTCTTAAGTAGGCGGTCGATCTTGCGGCGGCGGGCATGCGCCCTGGTCAGTTTCGCGAGGCTCCTGCTCGCCTTCTTGATCCTGGCCCCGTTGCCGCCCTTGACCCCTTCGGCCAGTTCCGA
The DNA here is from genome assembly GCA_039936275.1 of Isosphaeraceae bacterium. Lineage (GTDB taxonomy): Bacteria > Planctomycetota > Planctomycetia > Isosphaerales > Isosphaeraceae > JBDTIR01. The sequence continues at coordinate 6,010 of JBDTIR010000230.1, forward strand.
GGCTGCGTCGCTCAAGGGGCCGAGGCCGGCGTCGCCAGCGGATTCGGCGACCTGCTTGAGTGCCTCCTTGACCGCCCTGGCTTCCTTGCGGTCCAGTTCGGGATGATCGAGGGCTTCGAGTTCCTGGGCGGCCTGGTCGAATTTCCCTTCCTGGAGTGCCTGGCCGGCGGCTTCGAGCGCGTCGGCCGGAGTCATGGCGGCGCCGAGCGATTGAAGCTGACCATCGACCAAGCCCAGGTTGTACTGGGCCTGCTGATGCTGAATCGCCGTCTGCATCTCGGAGAGCTTGGCCAAGGCCTCGCGCACGTCCACGCCAGGCTGCTTCATTTCCTCAACCTTCTGGCGAAGCTGTTCAACGAGCGCCTTCAGTTCTGGATCGCGTTCTGATTTGGCCAACTCGTCCAGATCGCGGAGGTTTTCGGCGATCTGCTCTGCCTCGGCGACGACGGCCTCGTTTGCCGTGATCGGCTCGGCCTCGGCAGGCGGGGACAGCGACCAGCCCATCAAGATGACCGCCAATGCGCTCAAGCCGGCGGCGACCGGCAATGGTCGAGGAATCCGGAACGGCACAACCGCCCTCGGCTCGACCCGGCTGAGGTGCTCCAGAGCGTCCTGGATCTGGAGTTCGTGAATCGGCTCGGCCTTGGTTCTGTTGAGAAAGTCAAGCGCGGTCGCGGTGCGGTCCTTCAATTGATAATGCACATCGACGGCCGTCGCGGCTGTTTGCCAACCGCCACGCCTCGCCAAGGCGACAAGCAGCCCCAGCCCTGGGCCCGCCAGCATAACCGGGGCCGCCAGGGCCAGCGGCACCGACAACCGGGTCAAGAGATGCCAGACCCCGAGACCGACGCCGATCAAGGCGCTGGCCAGCAAGCCCCAGGCCGTCGAACCGAGGATGGCCGCGATCTGCTGGCGACGGCGCACCGGCCGTAACTCTCGAAAGATCCGCCCGGGCATGTCCATCCTCCGTTTTAAAGCCGACTTGAGACCCGAGCACTCGACGAACGCCCGGGCCCTTTTGACCGATGGAGCGTTGATTCTACGAAGTCGTTCGGACCCTTGATAGCGAAATCCTTCGCCGTATTCCATCGAGCGCCAGCGCAAAGTCGATCCTCCGTAACGCGACGTCGGCCACGAAGATCAGGGCCGCCGCCATCACGAGGTAGGGCCAGAGCGGCAGGGCTCGCCTGGCCGTCCGACCCGTCGAGTCGAACACGGATTCCGCCTTCGGATCGTACCGGCCGCCAGAGACTCGCGCGATCGACCGGAGCAACTCCGTGTTGGTCGCCCGCAGCCGCAACTCATCCGCATATCCAACGTTCAACCCACGCGACTGATGATAAAGGGTTTTTCCTTCCAACGTCTGTGAGAAGTCCATGTGATACGCACCCGGTAACGGCGTGGCGAATTCAGCCGAATAGCGCCCGGGGGCCGTCTGAACCATCTCCAGTTTTTTGGTGGCGAGCGCGGGGTCGATGACCGTCAACTCGGTCCGGGCGTGATTCAGGTACGCACCAGAAGGCGCGACCGCGTCAAGAGTGACGGCGGCCTTGCCGCTGGAGTGCTTGACCTCGATCACGACCCCTTTGGCGTCATGCTTCCGCATGGCATGGCGAACGACCTGGGCCCAGAACGGGGCGAAGCCCGGCCACGACAGCCACTCGGCCGCCCAGCGACTTTTGGCGTCGGAAGTGAACGCCACGCTCATGCCCAGGCCGTAGCGCCACCAGGCTAACAAGGGGTC